>NZ_DJHW01000112.1:660-39620 GCF_002433295.1 Pseudoalteromonas sp. UBA6610
TGAAGATGAAAAATTAATCATCGTCCAAGTAAATGGCAAACTACGCGCTAAGCTAACTGTAGCGGCCGATGCAACACAAGAGCAGGTAGAAGCACTTGCGTTTGCTGAGTCTAACGTAACTAAATTTACTGATGGCGCAACCATTCGTAAAATTATTTACGTACCGGGTAAACTACTTAACGTGGTAGCTAACTAAATGGTTAGCTTTAACACCCTTAAAAACACATTAGCCTTAGTGCTAATGTGTTTTGTGTTATCTAGCTGTGGCTTTCATTTAAAGAAAGCCTCGAGCCTGCCTGATAACCTTAAAACGCTTACACTTAAAGGTGATGATGAAAAATCATCGTTATTTTTAAACCTTAAAAAAGAGCTTAAAGCCAGTAACGTAGAACTGACGCCTTCGGCTAAAAATGTTGCCCAGCTTTACTTACGCAAAGAAAGTATTGAGCGCCAAACCTTGTCGTTGTTTCAAAATGGTCAGGTGGCTGAATACGAGCTTGCCTACGGGGTAAGCTATGTTGTTAAACGCCCAGGCGAAAAAGCCATAGAAAAACGCTTTGAGCTTTATCGTAACTACCAAGACGACCCCGATCACGCACTTGCAAAAGCAAAAGAGCTTGAGCTGCTTATTAGCGAAATTCGTAAGCAAGCCAGTAGTCGTATTGTTAGAGAGCTGTCGCAACTATAATGCGCTGTTATGCTAATCAGTTACCGAGTGAATTAAATAAAGGTTTAAAACCCTTTTATTTAGTGTTTGGTGAAGAACCGTTTCAAGAAGCGCAATGTGTGCAGCAAATACGCGACACGGCAAAAGCCCAAGGCTTTGATGAGGTAATTAAATTTACCCTAATGCAAGGGTTTGATTGGCAAGAAATTATAGCTCAATATCAAAGCATGTCTTTGTTTAGTGCGCGCACTATAATTGAGCTTGATTTAAACCAACAAAAACCTGGCACCCCAGGAAGTAATACCTTCAAAAAAATAGTCGAGTTAATTAACCCTGATACCATTTTAATTGTAAAAGGGGCTAAAGCCAGCCAAGACGTACAACGTGGCGCTTGGTTTAAAGCGCTCGATAAACACGGTGTATTTGTACCGTGCTACCCGCTTGCAGGGAATCATTTAAAACGCTGGTTAGATGAACAAGTAGCGCGCCTTTCTCTAAATATGCAAAACGAAGCAAAATTGAGCTTAATTAACGCTACCGAAGGCAATTTGTTAGCGTGTTTCCAGGAGCTCGAAAAGCTCTCGCTACTGCATGGTAATGCCTTAATAACCCAGCAACTTGTGATGCAAGGGCTATTAAATCAAGCCAAGTTTGATATTTTTGACTTAAGTGATGCCCTATTAAATGGCCACGCCAAGCAAGCAATTAAAGTACTTAATAAACTGGCCAGCGATAACACCGAAGTGGTGAGTATTTTATGGGCTATAAATAAAGAGCTCACCAGTTTGCTCACTATTCAGCAAGGGCTTTTAAATGGCGAGCCTATCGCACAGTTATTTAAAAAAAATGGTATTTGGAAAAACCAGCAAGGCCCAGTGCAAAATGCGATTAACCGCTTAAATATTAATACCCTTGAGCAAATAAGCAGTGAGCTTGCACTGTTTGATTCAAGCTACAAACAAGGTAACTTAATTGCGCCTTACCAAGCGCTTGCCCATATTTGTATTAAGTTTTGCCAGCCGCTTGATATTCCAATGCCTTGCCACGCACTTAACTAAAGATTTTTAACATGATTGCAATTTTTGGCGGCACCTTCGACCCCGTGCATTTAGGCCATCTAAATATGGCCTCACAGTGTGTAAATACATTTAACTTATCCACGTTGTACTTTATGCCCTGTGCACTTCCCGCGCACAAAGCTGCGCCAGGTATAAGTACAGCGCACCGTATTAATATGCTCAATGCCGCTATTGCCCCTTACCCTCATTTTGCACTTGATTTAAGAGAGCTAAATCGTACTGGGCCCTCGTACTCATTGTTAAGTTTACAAGAGCTAAGAGCTGAGCACCCAGATACGCCAATTCTTTTTTTAATGGGCATGGACTCGTTTAATAACCTCGACAAATGGTATGAATGGCAAGCAATTACACAGCTATGCCATATAGTGGTTTATCATCGCCCGGGGCAAACATGTAACCCAAATAAGGCGCTTAAAAGCTATGTCAGTAATGCCCACACTGAAGCGCCACAGCAACTTGCCACACACAACTTTGGTAAGCTTTATTTTTTACCTGGTGAGACCCTTGATGCTGCCTCAAGCACTATTCGAGAGCAATTAAAAAAAACCAATAAAAATAATGAACTATTACCCGAACCTGTCAGTCACTACATTAAGCAACACCAGCTTTATCAAAGTGATGATTAAAACCCCCTAGCATGTTAAAATGCACGCTATTAAATTTAAAATTGAGACAATACCTTGGATTCGAAACAACTACTTGCCTTTGCACTAGACAAAATTGACGATATGAAAGCACGCGACGTGGTACAACTAGACGTACGTGACAGCTCAGACATTACCGATTACATGGTTGTGTGCTCGGGTACTTCTAAGCGTCATGTGCAATCAATTGCCGATAACGTAGCAAAAGAAGCTCGCCACGCTGGCGAAGAACCTTTAGGTTACGAAGGTCAAGACGAAGGCGAATGGGTACTGGTAGATTTAGGTGATGTAGTTGTACACGTGATGCAAGATCACGCACGTAGCTATTACGATCTAGAAAAACTGTGGGGCTAAGCGCCACTATTTTTTAATTGAGCTTGGAAGTATTACGTGAAAATACAAATGATTGCCGTTGGCACAAAAATGCCAGCGTGGGTAGAAACCGGATTTGCAGAGTACCAACGCCGTTTTCCTAAAGATATGGCGCTTGAGTTAATAGAAATTCCGGCCGGTAAACGCGGTAAAAATGCCGATATTAAACGCATTTTACACACCGAAGGTGAAAAAACCTTAGCCGCTATTCCAAAAGGCAATCGCATTGTAACCCTAGAGGTAACAGGTAAACCACTTGATACTCACCAACTTGCTAAAAATATGGAAAAGTGGCAGCTCGATGGCCGCGACGTTAGTTTGCTTATTGGCGGCCCTGAAGGGTTAGCCCCTGAGTGCATTGCCGCCTCTGAGCAAAAGTGGTCGTTATCTAACTTAACGTTACCGCACCCTTTAGTGCGTATTATTGTTGCCGAAAGCCTATACCGAGGCTGGAGCTTAAATAACAACCATCCTTATCATCGCGAGTAACGCCTTGTTATGATTAAGCAAAGACCCACAATACGCGACCATTCCGCTGAGGCAAACTTATTTGCACGGCGCGCATTTGTGGGTTTTATTTTTGTTTTAGGCTTAGTGGCAATTTTGCTTTCTAATCTTTATACCATTCAGGTAGAAGAACACACCGACTATCAAACCCGCTCTAACGATAACCGTATTAAAGTCATTCCTATTGCGCCAAACCGTGGCCTCATTTACGACCGCAACGGTGTACTGCTTGCTGAAAACAAACCCGTTTATAACCTCGAGGTTATTCCTGAAGAGGTCGACGATTTAGCTAAATCGCTTGAGCAAGTTAGCAAAATAATTACGATTACCGAGCAGCAAAAAAAAGACTTTATTGATGACATAAAGCATACGCGTCGTTTTAAGTCGCAAGTACTAAAAGCCCGCTTAGATGAAACCGAAGTGGCCCAATTTGCGGTTAATCAACATAAATTTCCGGGCTTTAGCATTGAGGCGCGCCTTGCACGCTTTTACCCGTATGGCGATACGCTAACCCATGCACTAGGCTACGTTGCCAAACTAAACCGCAAAGAACTTAATAAGTTAGAACAAGAAGACCAAGCCACAAATTACCGCGCTACGCACGATATTGGTAAACTTGGCATAGAAAAATATTACGAGCAGCTTTTGCATGGCCAAGTCGGCTCTCAACGCGTTGAAGTAAATAACCGCGGCCGTGTTATTCGCACATTAAGTATGACTCCCCCACAGCCAGGCAGTGATTTAGTACTTACCTTAGATATAGGTTTACAACAAATAGCCCAACATGCGCTTAAAGATATGCGCGGCGCGGTTGTAGTAATGGATGCCAAAGATGGCGGCGTATTAGCACTTTATTCAAACCCAAGTTACGACCCTAATTTATTTGTCCATGGTATTAGCAGTAAAGATTATAAAGCACTGCTAAACCCCGACCGCCCTCTAATTAACCGTGCCACTCAAGGGCGCTATGCGCCAGCTTCCACAGTAAAACCGCATATGGCTATACTGGCACTTGAAGAAAACATTGTCAGTGAAAGCACCTCGGTGTGGGATCCTGGTTTTTTTCAAATACCGAATGTTGAACATAAATGGCGCGATTGGAAACGTTGGGGGCACGGTCACGTAGATGTTTACAAAGCGATTGAAGAGTCGTGCGATACTTACTTTTACGATGCGGCATACCGCTTAGGCATAACAAAAATTAGTAATTTTATGGCCCGCTTTGGCTTTGGTGACTTATCGGGAATAGACATACACGAAGAAACCACAGCCATACTGCCCTCAAAAGAGTGGAAAGAAGGCCGCTTTAAAGAATCGTGGTGGCGTGGCGATACTATTTCAGTGGGGATTGGCCAAGGGTATTGGACTGCCACCCCTATTCAAATTGCTAACGCGACTAACATATTGGTTAATAAAGGCATAAACCACCCGCCGCATTTAGCACAAGTGGCTAAAAAAGAAGACCAAGTGACGCAAATTAATAACGAAGAAAAACCGCCGGTGGTACTTAATAACCCTGATAACTGGCGTATCGCGCTCGATGCCATGCACAATACCGTAAAAAAAGTAACAGGAACGGCCCACCGTGCTTTTAAAGGCGCTAATTATGACCCTGCGGGTAAAACAGGCACTGCGCAAGTAGTGAGTATTGCCCAAGGTGAGCGTTACGATGCAAAATCACTAAAGGAGCGCCAACGCGATAACGCGATTTATATTGGTTTTGCTCCGTATGACGACCCTAAAATTGTAGTTTCAATTGTGGTAGAAAACACCGGTGGCGGCAGCTCTGTGGGTGCACCTATTGCACGTGAGCTAATGGATTACTATTTTGCAGCAAACCCAATAGAAGTTGCTAGGAATACAGCGCAATGACCGTATTAAACACCCAGCGCTCGATATGGATGCGCATGCATTTAGACTTACCTTTACTAATTGCCTTATTACTTATGATGGCAGGCAGTATCACCATAGTATATAGCGCAAGCGGCCAAGACTCGGCCATGATGATCCGCCATATCACCCGTATGGGCGGCGCTATTATAGGCATGATAGTGCTTGCACAGTTCTCCCCCGCCACTCTTAAACGCTTAGTGATCCCCCTTTACTGTGTTGGGTTACTCATGTTGGTGGGCGTATTGCTCTTTGGCGTGAGCTCAAAAGGCGCTCAGCGCTGGTTAAATTTAGGCATTACTCGCTTTCAGCCCTCAGAACTTATGAAGCTGGCAGTCCCTATGATGGTGGCTTGGTATATTGGCCGAAACCAACTTCCGCCACGTCCATTACACCTAATTATTGGCTTTGTCATCGTGATGCTGCCTACCTTATTAATTAAAGAACAGCCCGACTTAGGCACCTCAATTTTGATTGCCAGCTCAGGAATATTTGTGTTGTTTTTATCGGGTTTAAGCTGGCGTTTAATTGGCTTTTTAAGCTCGATTGTCGCACTGGCAGCATGGCCATTTTGGCACTACGGTATGCACGACTACCAAAAGCAGCGCGTATTAACGTTTTTAGACCCAGAGAGCGATCCGCTTGGCTCGGGCTATCATATTATTCAATCCAAAATAGCCATCGGGTCTGGTGGTATAGAAGGTAAAGGCTGGTTGCAAGGCACGCAATCACAACTCGAATTTTTACCAGAGCGCCATACCGACTTTATATTTTCGGTATTAAGTGAAGAGTTTGGCTTATTTGGTGTATGTGTTTTATTAAGCCTGTACTTATTTATTATCGGCCGTGGTTTATACATTGCGGTAAACGCGCAAGATGCGTTTGGTAAATTATTGGCCGGCGCCCTTACCCTCACCTTTTTTGTTTATATTTTTGTAAATATAGGCATGGTATCGGGCTTGTTGCCTGTTGTAGGTGTACCTTTACCCCTTATTAGTTATGGCGGCACCTCTATGGTGACGTTAATGGCCGGATTTGGCATTATTATGTCAATTGCGACAGATAAAAGGATGCTTTTAAAATAATGAATAAGCCTACCCAGCTGTTATTTATTTCAGCCTTAATATTTATGTTAAGCGCATGTAGTAGCGGCTCTAATAGTCGTTATCATATGGAGCACGATGCCGCACCTTTACGCGCGCCAACCGCACTTGAAATGCAAGATGCCGTTGTGGTGGATGTTAAAAAAAGTGCCAGTGCTAGTCGCCCCTACGAGGTATTAGGCAAACGTTATACGCCAATGCTTGATGAAAAAGGGTATACAGAAGAAGGGATCGCTTCGTGGTACGGCCGTAAGTTTCATGGCTACCATACCTCAAACGGTGAAATTTACGATATGTTTGCCATGAGCGCTGCGCATAAAACCTTACCCCTGCCAAGCTTTGTACGCGTTACTAATACTGCCAACAATAAATCGGTAATTGTGCGTGTAAACGACCGTGGGCCGTTTCATGATGACAGAATAATAGATCTTTCGTATGCTGCTGCTTATAAATTAGGCTATTACACTCACGGTACAGCCAAGGTTAAGCTAGAGGCGATTACGCTCGACAGCATTCCTGCACGTAAAACATATATACAGGTAGCTGCGGGTAGTACGCTTAGCAATATTGAAGCATTAGCTTCTACATTACGCCTGCAGTATCAAGTACCTACTAATATAGTAAAAGCAGACAACATATATCGTTTGCATTTGGGCCCGATTAAAGATGCCCAGCATGCACAAGACGTATTAAAAAAATTAAAACAAAACCAATTTCAAAACGCGTTCTTGCTTTACACTCAGTAAGACAAATACCTAAACCACGCCAAAATGTAGGATTCAGCGTTGTATTGGGGCTTAAAATCTAGGTGTTATTTTTTAAATGGCAATCCCTTTTAAAAAATAACAACACAGAAAATCAGCCTTAGTGAAACGCCCTGAAGCGTGGTTTAAAAACGATTTATACTGCGTTATTGATTTGAACAATAGAGTGACTATTATTGACAATCAATGCCTTGTCTAAGCTGTTTTTAATTCCAACGACGCTCGCATCTCGGGGTAGTTTGGGTATAAGATGGACTAACGCGAATTTTTAACTTTAACCATTAATGAGTATGATGAAATCAATTAAACATAAAATCCTCAAAGGTGTATGCGGCTTAGTTTGCACAGCCGCCGTATTTTCAGCCAGCGCCCAAATTATTCCGGCTCCACCTCAAATTAATGCAAAAGGTTATTTTTTAGTAGACTTTACAACAGGTAAAGTTATTGCTGAAGGTGAAGCTGATACAAAGCTAGCCCCTGCAAGCTTAACTAAAATGATGACCAGTTATGTAATTGGTACAGAAATTAACGCCGGTAACATTGCACCAACCGATATGGTTACAGTGAGCGAAAAAGCCTGGGCTAAAAACTTCCCTGAATCGTCAAAAATGTTTATTGAAGTAGGCAAGCAAATCAGTGTTGATGAGCTTAACCACGGTATTATTATTCAATCAGGTAATGATGCATGTGTAGCCATGGCTGAGCACATTGCAGGTAGCGAAAGCGCATTTGCTGATTTAATGAATGCCCATGCCGCTAAATTAGGCATGAGCAACAGCCACTTTATTAATAGCCACGGTTTAGATACAGACGAGCATTACACTACCCCACGTGATATGGCGACCCTAGGCGCTGCACTTATTCGTGATGTACCTGATGAGTACGCACTTTATAAGCAAAAATCGTTTACTTACAACGGTATTAAACAATATAACCGTAACTCTTTGTTATGGGATGAAAGCCTAGATGTTGATGGCATTAAAACGGGTCACACATCAGAAGCAGGTTACAGCTTAGTAACGTCTGCGACTAAAAACGACATGCGTTTAATTGCGGTTGTTATGGGCACATCAAGCGAGCGCGCACGTAAAGTAGAAAGCAAAAAACTACTTAACTACGGATTTCGCTTTTTTGAAACAATTACACCTTACAAAGCAGGCGACAGCTTTGCAGAACAACGTATTTGGATGGGTAATAAAGAAAATGTATCGTTAGGTATTTTAGAAGATACCCCAATTACCATTCCACGTGGTCAACATAAAAACCTTAAAGCTAACTTTGAGCTAGACAACACACTTGAAGCACCATTAGCGAAAGGCACTAAAGTAGGTACGTTATTCTTACAACTAGAGGGCGAAGACATTGCACAATACCCACTAGTAACACTTGAAGAAGTGGAAGAAGGCAGCTTCTTTAGCAAAATTTACGACTACTTACGTTTACAAATTATGTAAACGTAAAAATAACCCGACAGTCGTTGGGTTGTTAAACGAAGCGCCTCTGTTATGAGGCGTTTTTTTTTGCTTGAAAAATGCTAGAATGCGCCCCATATAAGCAGGATCACCCTAAACCTGCCAGTCACGCTTAGCGTTATACCAATTCGGTTAATTAAGTAATCTATTTTGAGGCTGGAAAAACGTGTTGATAACTTGGCTAATAAATCGCTATTTAGTTGTTCTAAATGAGCATTTTTAACGCAGGTAGCAACACGTTTAGCCCCGCAAAATGATTAAGTCTTATTGCGGATTGATATTATCTCACGTAGCCAACATTTTTTGTTTGAGGAGTCACCGTCGTGGTTCAACCTGTTAAAAATACTAAATTTGATGAGTACCTTGAGTACCCATGTCCGTTCACATTTAAAGTTATGGGTTTAGCAAACGTTAACCTTACGGAACAAATTTTAGCTAAATTACAACCTATTGCACCTGGTGACTACGCACCAAAAGTAAAGCCAAGCAGTAAAGGCAATTATGAGTCGGTAACGTTTGTTGCCACAGTGACAAGCGGTAAACACATAGAAGAAATTTACAACGTGATCAGCAACATTGATGACGTACGCCATATGCTTTAAGCCATAGTTGAGACTTGTTGTGAACGAAAACACTTTAATCGTACGCCAGCTAGGCCGTCAGCGTTACATGCCAATTTGGCAAAAAATGCAAGCCTATACCGACACCCGTGACGACAGCTCGCCAGATGAAATTTGGCTTGTAGAGCACGAGAGTGTATTTACACAAGGCCAAGCTGGTAAAGATGAGCATTTACTCGCCCCTGGTGACATAGAAGTCATTAAGGTAGACCGTGGCGGGCAAGTTACTTACCATGGCCCCGGCCAACAAATGATGTATGTATTATTTAACTTGCGCCGCTTAAAAATCGGTGTGCGCGAGCTTGTTACTTGGCTTGAAGAGTGCATTATTGATACCCTTAATGAGTATGATATTAAAGCCTACGCAAAAGCCGATGCACCCGGTGTGTACGTAAACGACAGTAAAATTGCATCATTAGGATTACGTGTTCGTCGTGGTTGCTCGTTTCATGGATTAGCATTAAATGTTAACATGGACTTAAGCCCGTTTTTACGCATCAACCCGTGTGGTTATGCTGGCATGAACATGGTGCAAACGAAAGAATTAAACGGCCCTCAAAACTTAGCACAAGCAGGTGAAGGGCTGGTAAAACACATGATAAAGAAGCTTAATGCAACACAGGTTAAGCATACTGAAGGGTTTGAAAACGAATGAATAAACCAGTCAAAATGGAACCAGGTGTAAAACTACGCGACGCAGAAAAAATGGCGTTGATCCCCGTTAAAGTTTTACCTACAGAAAAAACTGAAATGTTGCGCAAGCCAGAGTGGCTTAAAATTCGCTTACCAAAATCTACCGAGCGTATCGACGGTATAAAACAAGCTATGCGCAAGCACGGCTTACACTCAGTATGTGAAGAGGCCTCGTGCCCTAACCTTTCTGAGTGTTTTAACCACGGTACTGCTACCTTTATGATTTTAGGTGCTATTTGTACTCGTCGTTGCCCATTTTGTGATGTTGCCCATGGTCGCCCACTAAAACCTGATGCAGCAGAGCCTGAAAAGCTTGCACTGACAATTAAAGACATGAAGCTTAGCTACGTGGTTATTACCTCGGTTGACCGTGATGATTTACGTGATGGCGGCGCACAGCATTTTGCCGATTGTATTCGCGAAATCCGTAAGCACAACCCAACCATTACCATTGAGATTTTAGTGCCAGATTTTCGTGGTCGTATGGACCGTGCTCTGGAGATTTTAATTGAAACGCCACCTGATGTGTTTAATCACAACCTAGAAACTGCCCCGCGTTTGTACAAGCTTGCGCGCCCGGGTGCCGATTATAAGTGGTCGTTAGAATTACTTCGTCGCTTTAAAGAAGCGCACCCAGAGGTAAAAACTAAGTCTGGCTTAATGGTTGGCCTAGGTGAAGAAATTAGTGAAATAGAAGAAGTATTACGTGACCTGCGTGCGCATAACGTTGACATGCTTACCGTTGGCCAATACTTACAGCCTTCTAAGCATCACTTGCCAGTTAAACGTTACGTGCCACCAGCGGAATTTGACGCACTGAAAGAATACGCTGATGAAATTGGCTTTACGCATGCTGCCTCTGGCCCATTTGTTCGTTCAAGCTATCACGCTGACCAACAAGCTGCAGGTAAAGAAGTAAAATAATTACTTTTTAAAACGCATTAAAAAAGCCCTTAGCAATTAAGTTGCTAAGGGCTTTTTTGTCGGTTTAATTTTTACCACTGCGTTTAAGTATATAATAAAACACAGGTGTAAGTATTAAGCCAAATACCGTTACGCCTATCATGCCAGAAAATACCGCAACGCCCATAGCTTGGCGCATTTCAGAGCCTGCTCCCGATGAGAACACCATAGGTACAACCCCCATAATAAATGCTATTGAGGTCATTAATATTGGCCGTAATCGCAACCGGCTCGCCTCTTTAATGGCATTAAATGCATCCATACCTGTATCTTGCAGCTCTTTTGCAAACTCAACAATTAAAATAGCGTTTTTAGTGGCAAGTCCAAACAACACGATTAGGCCAATTTGGGTGAAAATATTATTATCACCACCATAAATAGCCACACCAATCAGCGCACTTAGCAATGTCATAGGCACAATTAAAATAATAGCGACCGGCAAACGTAAGCTTTCGTACTGCGCTGCTAAAACCAAAAATACAAGCAATACAATAAGTGGAAATACATACATTGAAGTATCGCCCGCTAAAATTTGCTGATAGGTTATGTCAGTCCACTCATACGCAATACCCATTGGCAGTGTTTCATCGAGTATTTTTTCTATTGCGGCTTTAGCTTGGTCAGAGCTATACCCTGGTGCGGGTACGCCGTTAACCTCTGCCGTTACATAGCCGTTATAATGCATTACTCTATCTGGCCCTAAACTATGCTCAATACTAAGCACTGCGCCAAGGGGGATCATATCGCCATTTTTATTGCGCACTTTTAATTGCTTAATTTGCTCTACATCTTCTCTGTAGGGTGCATCTGCCTGCACATTTACCTGATACGTGCGACCAAATAAATTAAAGTCGTTCACATAAACTGTGCCCAAATAGCCTTGCATCGCTTCAAACAAGGTGTTTATTTCAAGCCCTAAGCTTAGTGCCTTTTTACGGTCTACCTTTACATCTAGCTGCGGTACGTCGGTTGTAAAGCTGGTAAACGCATTAGCAAGGGCGGGGTCGGCTTTAGCCTTAGCAATGACTTCATTTGTTACTTGCTGCAAGGTGTCAAACCCTAATGAGCCTCTATCTTCAAGCTGCAGCCTAAAGCCACCAATAGTGCCCATTCCCCTTACTGGAGGAGGCGGAAATATAGCAACATTAGCGCCTTTTATTTGACTAAGTTGTTTATTTAAATCTTCCGCTATTTCAGCTGCCGACATGCGCGGGCCCTGCCGCTTTGAAAACGGCTCTAAGGGTGTAAACATCATCCCCGAACTTGGGTTTATAGATAAACCATTAATGCTTAAACCTGCAAAGGCGACGGCGTCACTAACGCCTGGGTGCGCCCTGATTATCTCTGACATTTGGCGAACCACCGCTTCAGAGCGATCTAGCGATGCTGCATTAGGTAATTGCGCAAAAGCGACGAGATACATTTTATCCTGCGGCGGAACATACCCTGTTGGCGTATTTTCAAACTGCTGCCACGTTAAGGCCAGTAAACCAACGTATAGCACACCAATTATGCCGCCCTTATGCACTATTCGGCCAACGGCTCCTGTGTATTTACCCGAGGCTTTATCGAACATTTTGTTAAAAGGCGCGAATAACCAACGGCCAAATAATTTATTAATGGCACGACTTAACCAATCGTTGTCTTGCCCATGAGGTTTGAGTAATAATGCAGCCAGCGCGGGGCTCAGCGTAAGCGAGTTAATGGCAGAAAGCACTGTTGAAATAGTAATTGTAAGAGCAAATTGACGATAAAATTGCCCTGTTAAACCGCTCATAAACGCAGTAGGAATAAACACCGCAGCAAGCACTAAAGTAGTGGCAATAATAGGCCCTGTTACTTCTTTCATCGCTTGAGTGGTTGCATCAATGGGACTTAATCCCTCACTGATGTTTCTTTCAACGTTTTCGACCACAACAATGGCATCATCAACAACAATACCGATTGCTAACACCAAGCCAAATAACGACAACGCATTAAGTGAAAATCCCATTAAGTGCATAAAAGCAAAAGTGCCCACTAATGAAATTGGCACTGCCACTAGCGGAATAATAGATGCTCGCCATGTTTGTAAAAACAGCACGATGACCAACACAACTAATAAAACCGCTTCAAATAATGTATCGACTACGGCTTCAATAGAGCCCCTTACAAATACGGTAGGGTCATACACTATTTCATAGCTCATACCCTCTGGAAATAGCGCCGATAGTTCAGCCATTTTAGCGCGCACATCGTCAGAAATTTGTAATGCATTAGAGCCTGGCGCTTGAAAAACAGGCACAGCGGCAATTGATTCATTATTAAGAAGTGGCCTAAGGGTATAACTATCTGCACCTAGCTCTACTCTAGCAACATCTTTTAGCAGTGTAATTTCGCCGTTATCGCCCGTTTTTACGATTATTTCTTCAAATTCATCTTGCTCTATTAAGCGCCCTTCTACATTGATAAGCCATTGAAATTCACTGGTGCCTATGGGTTGTGCGCCTAGGCTTCCTGCCGCAGCTTGCTGATTTTGCGAGCGAATAGCATTGACTACATCACTTGGATTTAAATTGAGCGCCGCTAATTTGTTAGGCTCTAGCCACACACGCATACTGTAATCGCCTGCGCCAAATACACGTACTTGGCCCACGCCATTAATGCGCTTTAGCTCATCTTTTATAAATTGATCGCTATAATTAGACAGGTACAAACTGTCGTATCGCCCTGTAGGCGAAGTTATGTGTACCGCGAGGGTAAGGTTGGGTGATGACTTTTCGGTGACTACACCTAGCCTTTGTACTTCCTCTGGTAGGCGAGGTATTGCTCTATTAACCCTATTTTGTACCAAGGTAGTTGCTTCGTCGGGATCGCTCCCTATCGCAAAGGTGACTGTTAATGTCATGGTGCCGGCAGAGTTTGCAAGCGATGACTGGTACAGCATGTTTTCTACGCCGTTTATCTCTTGTTCAAGCACTGTCGCCACGGTTTCGGCTATTACCTTAGGATTTGCACCTGGGTAGTTAGCTGTAACAACAACCGTGGGGGGTACTACATCTGGGTATTCTGTAATAGGTAACTGCCATATAGCTATGGCACCCCCTATAAAAATAAGAATAGATAAAACCGCTGCAAAAATAGGTCGATGAATAAAAAACTGAGAAAAATTCATTATTACATGCCTATTTCAAGTGTTGGCTCGGCATTGGCTAAGCGGTTTTGGTTATCAACCTTTTGCTGCCAAGCTTGTAACTCGTTTAAAGTACTTTGCTTTGCCATATTAATTAATTCTGGCGTAATGAGTACGCCAGAGCGCACGCGCTGCAAGCCATTAACTACTATGCGTTCGCCGCTTTTTAAACCTTGTTTAATAACTCGTAGCTCACCCACTTTGTCGCCTAAAGTAATGGCGCGGTATTGCACTTTATTTTGCTCATCAACCGTTAAAACGTATTTATTATTCAAATCGGTACCAATGGCTTTCTCTGCAATTAAAATACCTTGCTCAGTATTGCCCCCTGCTAATTTTAAATGGGCGAATAACCCAGGTAAAAGCGCGCCGTCTTGATTATTAAATACAGCCCGCACGCGTAATGTACCGGTTTGGGTATTTACTTGGTTATCAACAAAATCAAGCTTGCCCCAGTGTTGGTAATCTTGCTCATTCGCTAAACGCATCGCCACAGGTAACGCGGTAGATTGATTGTTATCAAGGTGCGCTTGTTGATAGTTAAGCCATGTTGCTTCATCAATATCAAAATAGGCATATACTTGCTCTGTAGAGACAATAGAGGTCATTACAGTTTGCCCTGCACTGACATAGTTGCCCTCGGTAATTAACGCACGAGACACTCGCCCAGAAATAGGCGCTTCTACGCGTGTAAAGGTTTTGTTTAGCTGTGCAAGCTCAAGGGATGCATTACTTTGTGCTACGTAGGCATTTGCTTGGTCAACCTCTGCGCCTCGGGTCTCTAATAACTCTTTAGATATTGATTTACTTTTAAATAGCTCTTTAGCTCGATTAAAATCTTGCTTTGCTAGTTTTAAGCGGCTTTTTGCTTCATCAAGTTGCGCTGTTAGGCGGTTTACTTGTGCATTAAATTCGCGGCTATCAATTAAAAATAAGGTGTCGCCTTTATTTACCAGCTCACCCTCTTCAAATACTGCCGCTTCAATATAACCAGATACGCGAGGACGCAAAGACACTATTTGCGGCGACTCTAGCCGCCCTGTAAAGCTGTCCCACTCGGTTATTCGCTGACTTATTACTTCGGCCACTTCTACGGCCACCCCTTGCGTAGAATCATCATTACTTTGAATAGAACTTGGCTTATCGCTGCATGCACCCAGTATTATCGCTAATAGCGCAATAATAAACGTGTATGTAAATTTATATATAGCTGACATGGTTAACTCTCTTGCTGTACGAGTTGTGTTAAAATCTGCTTATATTATGAACGCGGTAAAAGCATAAAAATAATTATATTATTGTATAAAACACATCACTAAAAATGATGTAAAATAATCTTACATTTAAAATTTATAACGGTGCTATATGCGTCCTCAAGAGCTTAATTTACTAATGATTTTTGATGCCATCATGACTGAAGGCAGTATCACTCGTGCAGCAGAGCAATTATCGCTGACACAACCTGCGGTATCTAATGCGCTTGCACGTATGCGCGCAGCGTGGGGAGAAGAGTTATTTATAAAAGATGGCCGAAATATTCAACCTACTGCATTTGCTAACAATTTATGGGGGCAAATACAGGGGCCACTTGGATCATTAGAGCATGCTATAAACCAAAGTGAATTTAACCCAGCGACAGCGCAGCGCACTTTTCGTATTTCTGCCGCTGATATATTTGTAGAAATGATATGGGGGCCTCTTCGTAAAATTATTGAGCAGCAGGCCCCAGGCATTAATATCCATGCAATCCCTAATCGGGCGGTAGAGGCTGCCAATGTACTTAAAGACGCCGAAGCCGAACTGGCAATTAATCGCTACACCCTGTCTGAAAACGTTATTAGAGCCGAGCACTTATTAAAGCCTAAATATGTTGTACTTATGCGCCCTGACCACCCGCTTGCTAATGCCCCATTAAGTATTACTGACTTTGCTAATACAGATCATTTATTAGTATCAATTACGGGCGATATTTTAGGGCCATCTGATCAAGCACTAAGAGTATTAGGGTTAAAACGCCGAGTAGCGATGACGGTAAATAACGCGGCAAATGTACCTAATATTCTTAAAAATACCGATCTTATTTGTGTCATCCCATCAATAGCGCTTGAGCAGGAAATATTTACCAATAAGCTCGTGGTTTTAAAAAGCCCTATTGATACGCCACCAACGCCTGTCTCTGTTATTTGGCATAAGCGCCAAGACAACGATGCCGGTTTGCAGTGGATACGCCGCCACATAGTGGCTATTATTCAACAACGTGTAAGTAGCCACGATAAAAAACTAGGCAAATATTTACTGCGCTAAAACGCCTTTTTTAATCACAAAATCAGCAAATCTTACTTGCTCTTCTTCAGCGCGAAGGCTATCGGTTTCGACTATTGAACGATAGATACCCCATTTAGGACGGGCAAAGTCATCATCTCTAAAGCCACGCCACATATCTATGTTTTGCTCGCTAATGCTAAATAGCTCTTCGTTGTCACTTAACCGGGTTAGGGTCATTTCAAATTGCCCCGCTTCACTAAAAGTAGCTTGTACAAATACCGCAATCCATTCATCAGTAATAAGTGACCAGTCGGTTTCGATAAGGTTTTTATCAAGCCCTGTGCTGTTACCGTTTTCATCAAAGCCTGCGCTATAACGTACTTGCAGCTGATTACCTGTACTGTTTTTTTGTGCACCAGAGAGCGTAATAATAGGTTGGTCGTCGTTGCCATTGGTATTGTCGTTGCTGTCGTTACGGGCTTTTATTTGGAAAAAGTGACTAAATTTACTACTCAGCTCAAGCTCGCTAGAGACTTTAAACTTCCAACTGTATTGTACGGTTTCGTCTTTAAAGGCAAGTGTTGCGGCGGGCGATTTATCAAAGGCTTTTATTTCGTTGCGCTGGCGGTCGGTTGCGCCCTTATCTTTATCTTGGTCTTCATCACGATGTGCTAAAAACACAAAGTGATTACCTACGATTGAGTCAGTATCTTCAATAATATGCACAACATCTTGATGATTCCCGCTATACATATCAGGCGATTCAATTGCACCTTCACTAAACGCATTTTCTATTAATGTATAAGCACTTAGCCCTGTGTTTTCGCCATCGGCATTGAGGGTTGTTTCTTGCGTTACTATAAAATCATCACGGCCTGCAGTGCCTATAATGCTTATAGACACTGTCGCTTCGGTGCCATCTGCCGATGTGACGGTTATTTCATCAAGTAAGGTTTCGCCCTCGTTTAATGCACTCACAGTGGCATGCTCGCCATTAAGTGTATATGACCAATTACCATCCTCAGTTAAGCTAAATAAACCATAAGCTGTGGTGTTATTGCTTTGCGTTTTAAATACTGCCTCATTGGCTTGTGCATCCGTTATAGATAGTTCACCTGTAATTGCTATATCGCGGGTATTTTCAATACTTACAGCTGTTTGACCGCTAATTACTGCGGCGTTTTGCGCTACAACCGATGCATTTACAGGCTCACTTTTTGACCCTGAGCTGCCGCACCCTACAGCTAAAATACCCAAAGAACAAACACAAGTAATAGTTAAAACACGCAAGCCAAACTTTGACATAAACAACCAGCCCAGGTTAATGGTAAGTAAATAAAGTAAAATATAACTTACCAATTATTTGTTTTAATAACTAGATCTTTATTACCAGTATGGTTTTATAATTGTTAGCAGAGCTATTTGTGAAAAACAACTTTAAATAAAAGGGTTAAAATAAAATTAGGTTAAAACCAAGTTACTTGAGATAATCCGCAGCGAACCCCTTATTTAGGTTATATATGAAATTATTAGTTCGTAATTTGTCTCGCGCTACCACAGAGCAAGACCTTCGCACGTTGTTTGCAGCACACGGTAAAGTAACTACCTGTAACTTGGTGCTTGATAAAGATACTGGTTTATCAAAAGGTTTTGCCTTTGTAGAAATGCCAAACGACATAGAAAGTAGAAGCGCTATTAAAGCACTTAATCAATTAAGCGTTGATAAAAGCAAAATTCGCGTAAAATACGCAGATGAGTAATTAGTTACTTGCTATATTATTAAAACCAGCTATTTGCTGGTTTTTTACGTTTTAAGTTTATGCTTTATATTTAGCCAGAAATAAGCTGACTGTTTGTTCAATTACTTTATTATTTTGCTGCTCTGTTATTGTTTCAAAACCATAAAGTAGCGGATAAAACACAAACGATTTTAATTGATACACAAACTGTTTAGCAGCTATATTTAGCTCATCACCTTTTAAAACACCTGCTGTTCTAGCTTGCTCTAAAAAATCTTCTAAATAAGTCATACACCCCATAGTATTATTACTTAAAGACTTTGCTAGCTGCGGCTCTTGTAGCATTTGCATAAAGGCAATTTTAGCTAAACGTAAAAAATCAGGCGATGTAAGCATAGCCACTTCTTGCTCGGCAATAGCAGTAAGCTGCAAATCAATTGGTTGATTTTTATTAAAGTAAATAACATCACCATGATTAATTTTAGCCAGCATAGTCGTTAAAATAGCCTGAAATAGCTCTTCTTTTGTCGCAAAGTGATTATAAACAGTTCGCTTAGAAGCCTCCGCTTTTGCAGCAACTTGATCCATACTAGTGTGCTCTACACCGTTTTCAAAAAACAGATGCTCTGCTGCTTGAAGAATATTTATGCGTTTTTTTTCTGATAATTTCATAATGGGTTCTGCAATTATTAATAGCTACATTTTAACTAAACAATAAAAAAATGCACTGTATAGTTTACTTTTCATCAAAACAATGAAAAACTACACTCATTAGTTTACTTTAAGGTTTAACGATGACATTTATAAAATGGGTAGTTGTGATCATCGCCATCATTGTTTTTGGAGGTTGTAGCGTGAATAAACAGATAGTTGCGCAAGGTGTTAATGAAGCACCTAATGTAGATAACTACGAAAATGGTAGATTTCATAACCATCAACAGGTTGAGCCGAATAGCTTTAAGAAAACACTCGGAATTTTAGGGCGTTACATAACAGAAAAGCGTACCAACATTACACCTAAAAAGCCCATTGCAATTAAAAGTGTTACAGCAAAAATGCTTAACTCCCTTGCAAATAATACTGTGCATGTCATTAAACTTGGCCACTCTAGCGTGCTTTTAAAAGTGCATGGCGAATACTGGTTACTCGATCCGGTATTTAGTGAGCGCGCATCTCCTTTTTCTTTTGTAGGGCCAAAGCGCTTTTCTAAATTACCTATTAGTATTAGCGAACTGCCACCAATCGATAAGGTGCTTATTTCGCACAACCATTACGATCACCTTGATAAATCAGCTATTAAAAAGCTGTCTGCAAAAACTAAGCAGTTTTATGCGCCACTTGGTGTAGATACCGATTTAGTTAAGTGGGGAGTGAATGAAAACAAAATTAGCACATTCAACTGGTGGCAGGAGTTACAAACCGAACATGCATTAGTTGCCTTTACTCCTACCCAGCATTTTTCGGGCCGTGGATTAAGTGATGCAAACAACACACTTTGGGGTTCGTGGGTTATTAAAACCTCCCAGCAAAGTGTTTATTTTAGTGGTGATTTGGGTTATTTCGCAGGCTTTAAAGAAATTGGTAACAAGTACGGTCCTTTTGATTTAACCCTAATTGAGACAGGCGCCTACGACAAAGATTGGGCCGATATACACATGACACCAGAGCAATCGGTTCAAGCTCATATTGATTTACAAGGTAAAACTTTAGTGCCTATTCATAACGGTACGTTTGACTTGGCGTTTCATGCTTGGGTTGACCCATTTGAACGAGTAACGGCTGCAAGCAACATAAATAACGTAACATTGAGTACACCCGAGTTTGGACAAATATTTACCCCTACCGACGCTGCAATAACCCATAAATGGTGGAAAAAATAATTTGGTAGGTGTTTTAAAGGTATTTATTACAAGGTGTTAATTAAATAAGCGGCTATTAAGCCGCTTTTTTTATACTAATTGTACCTAACACTACAAAAGATGCAGCTAAAGCAAAAAACATCGCTTGCTGTGCGAGCAAAGCTGCTGCAAAAAATGCTACGCCGCTGCCTATAAACAGGTATCCGCTTTTTTTAGATTGGCTCATTGTGTGTGCTCCATTTATTGTTGTCGATTATTTATACACCCTACACCGGCAATTTTCAATTTTTGAAAAATAGAACTGGCAAGGTGATAAATATTCGACTCACATCAGTGCTTCCTTTATATTAAAAGCCAATTTTTAAAACTATTCAGAAAACTATGGCCTCTACTTTTTTTAAAAGCGCTAGCCTAAGCCTGCTAGTCGCTCTCTTTGGTTGCTCTGAACCTGCAAGCGAGCATTCTTCTTTAGAAAATACGCCCGGCGTAAGCCTAAATAACGTTAAACAGCATATAAAAACGCTAGCCTCTGATGACTTTCAAGGTCGCGGCCCACTTACTCATGGTGAAGTAAAAACCGTGGGTTACTTGAGCGAGCAATACGAAGCTATGGGTTTAACTGGGGCGTATAATGGCAAGTTTTTACAGCCGGTAAAAATGGCAATGGTCACGGCCAACCAAAATATGCAATTGCAGGTGGGCGACTTAAAGTTTAAAGCAGGTAACGATTTTACCGCCCGTACAGAGCAATTACAGCCAGTAATAGATGTACGAAACTCTGACATTGTATTTGTGGGTTACGGTATTAATGCCCCCGAATACAACTGGAACGATTACGAAAACATTAATGTTGAAGGTAAAACCGTTATTGTATTGGTAAACGACCCTGGCTTTGCTACACAAAACGATGCGTTATTTACAGGTAATGCTATGACCTACTACGGCCGCTGGACTTACAAATACGAAGAAGCCGCACGCCAAGGTGCCAAAGCGGTATTTATTGTGCACGAAACTGCCCCTGCGGCTTACCCTTGGGGCGTGGTTGAAAGCTCAAACACAGGAACTAAATACACCCTGATGGACAATAACCTAAACGCTTCTAAGCTCCCAGTTATGGGCTGGCTAACACTTAATACTACTGAGCAAATTTTTAATGCCGCACAGCTTAACTACCAAAATTTAAAACAAAAGGCTTTAAGTGATGACTTTAAAGCCACAGCGCTTAATTTAACAGCCAACCTTTCATTTAAAAACGAAGTATCGCATGCCAAATCACATAACGTAGTTGCGCAAATTACAGGAAGCGACGCCCCTAATGAATACGTGGTAATAGGTGCTCATTGGGATCATTTTGGTACCAAGCAAACCGACAGCGGCCCTAAAATTTATAACGGTGCAGTGGATAATGCCTCTGGCACAGCGGCCACACTTGAAATTGCCCGCATTATGAATCAAATCCACCAACAAACACCGTTTAAACGCTCTATTTTATTTGCTAATTTTACCGCAGAAGAAACTGGCCTCATTGGCTCGCAAGAGTTTGCAACCGGTGGCGTTGTGCCCACTAAACAAATGGTCGGGCTATTAAATATTGACGGAATGAACGTGCTAGATGGCACCGATTACATTTTGCAATACGGTAACGATTTATCCACCCTAGAAAACTACCTAGCAAACGCGGCAAAAGCGCAAGGTCGCGTTGTTAAAATGGACCCTCGCCCGCAAAACGGTTTGTTTTTTAGATCAGATCATTTTTCTTTAGCTAAGCAAGGTGTGCCGAGTTTATTATTTATGAGCCTTGGCGATACCGACCCTGATTACATTGCGCATAAATACCATAAAGAAGCCGACGATTACTCGCCGCAGTGGTCATTAGGTGGCGTAAAGCAAGACATAGAGCTTATTGTTGATATAGCCACACAGCTTGCTAACAATGGCGATTGGCCTACATGGACGAGTGACTCAGACTTTAAAGCAAAGCGCGAGCAAGATAAGCCGCATTAGCAGGTAAAGTTTAAAGCTAAATAATAATCATACCAATCGCATTAAAATCCTCCTACTTGGAGGATTTTAATTTTGAGCGCGCCCGCATTAGTAAGGTTTCGGCTTTTGCTCCTAAATACACATAAATAGCCAAGGCTATTAAAAGCCCTACCACCGCAAGCATCATCGCAATGGCCGGTAATAAGTATTCAGCCTGCCCCAACGCTGCCTTAAACATGGTTAATAGCGCCTCAATAGATATTGCAATTAGCACGGTAGATATAAACCGGGTAATTGTGCGCCGTGTAGAAGAGTGTCTAAATATATCCTTATGCATTAAGATCTCTTCTTCGAGAATGGTCTTTCCTAAATCAAACACGGCCAATGCTAAAGTAATATATATAATAATGCTAAAGGGCTCGAGGGGATCAGACGCTGAGTCAAAGTGGGTAAATAATGCATATATATCGTTAAATACTATGCTCAGTAAAAAGAGTACCAAAGTAAATAAACACGCCACAATCACCCCATAACCCGCTTTAAAATAAGGCGAAATACCGGCACGCGCGCTGTCTCCCATTACAAACTCAATTAACTGGGTTAAGCATACGTCTAACACTAAATAATGCTGCTGGTTAATAGGCTTTTTTAACTCTTTAATAGCCGAAATACATAAATGATTAGTTGCGATAGAAATATACGGATCGGTAAAGCACACCGAATCGGTTTGTTTAGATTGTAAAAAGTAAGGGCGCTCACTTAAATCTTGCTGATTACCTTGCTCGGCTAATTTTTTATAGGCACGCTTAAAGCAAACGTTATTGCCTTGCTGAAGCCCAGATTCGTTTAAACAGTATTGCAGCTCTAAAAAGGGATATTGCTTTACTAAAAAACGCGTATCTCGATTTTTGTTAAGCCCATCTTCAATACTCATTAAAATAGAGTCAAGCAAGCTATGTATTACTTGCTCATATTCATGGTAGCGCTCAACACTACTTATATAACTCATTCGCGCCATAATTGTGTACTCACTCAGTTGCTATAGCGTTAACTAAGCAAGTTTAAAACCAAGTGTAAAAAGTGTTTTTATTCATAAGGTTAAGGTTTTAACTTGCGCTCATTTGCACCTATTTGGTGAAAAAGCCGTTATGCCTGCGCCACGCACAAAAAAAGCAGCTAAGTAAATGTTACTTAACTGCTTTGTGAGTATGACCTGATAAATTTTAAGCGTGTAAAACTACGCCATAAAATTATTGTACTTTAGAAAACTCTTGCTGTGAAAGCTCACCATTTTTATCTGTATCGAGCTTATCAAACAACCGTGCTAACTGTGCGTTGGCTTGTGCTTCTGTTTTGCTAATTACGCCATCGCCATTGGCATCAAAACTGTTAAAGTCGACCGCGGCAAACGCCGCTGATGAAGAGGCAAGGGCTAGAAGTGCGATAAATTTTTTCATAATCATTTCCTTAGGCTAAGTGCTTGGCAAAGGGGAAGAAATCCTTTTCTGAGATCCATAAAGGGAGAATCGGTTATTTGTATTCAAAAAAATCGTTTTCGGTTAGGCCATTTCGGCTTTGCATATTTAATTGCTGCACTATTTGTTCTGCTGATTGATCACTTTGGTTTATTAAAACACCTTCGCCTTGCATAGGTGTTTTAAACTCTGTATTTGCCAATACCACCGATGATGACACCAAGGTGATAAGTACAAGTGTTGTTTTCAGCTTAGTCATAATGTAATCCTTCAATAATATGCATTACCTGTATAAATTTGCACTGAGGTGGTTACAATTCACTTCCTTGTTATTCTTTTTAATAGGCTCCCTTGCCTATTTAGGTTGTCTTTGGCAACTCAGAATTATGCTTACACCACAGCGCATTAATCGTCTACGCTTGTAAAACCTCTGCTTTAAAAAGTTTACCGTTTGTTGGTGTCAAACTTTGCAAATGTGCCAGAAAATACCAGCGCTATTGCAAGCAAAGTTAGGTATCGCTTTTACATAACGATTCCTTCGCTATGTGTTTATAATAAAGTGCCCTGTGTATTACACTGTCCTTGTTATTCTTTATGGTAAGCTCCCTTGCCTACTTAGGTTGTCTTTGGCAACTCAGAATTAACGTGCCACTGGGCGTTAACTACTCAAAGCACTCACTTATGCTTTGTCGAACTCACTCTTGGATAGCTCGTTGTTTTTGTCAGTATCAAGTTTTGTAAACTGACTCATTAATTCAGCATCAGCAGATGCTTCTAACGGGCTTAATGTGCCACTGCCATCTTTATCGAGTGTGTCAAAATCTGTCACTGCAAAAGCCGCTGATGAAGAGGCTAAAGCCATTAATACCAATGTTGATTGTGCCTTTTTCATAATGAAATCCTTCATAGGGTTAGGGGAGTAGCCAATTGGCGTTACCCACGTTTTGCTTAATACAGCTTAGCTATTACAACTTCAGTGCCATGTTTTATTTTTACTTAATAAACAACGAGTTATACAATAAGTATATGAAAAATTAAGTTTCGAGGGGTATTTTTGTTGCTTTTTAGCAACAGTTAGATGAGCCAATTAAAATAAACCATTAGAATCAACAGCTTATGATTTACAAAAAAGCCACACATGAGCTAAAAGCTAACTAAAAAAATAATGTGGGGAAGTTTAAGAATAAACTAAAGCTGAACAGCTTAATTAAAACAATTAAACGTCATAAAACCTAAAACATAACCAATTGAAATATATTGATATTTAAAAAATACTTAGCGTTTATTTTTTTAAAAGCATGGCAAGCCTGTAAAAAAACAGGCATTTGTTGCCAAATGGCGAATTTAGTAAAAGGAAGGGATTAAAAAGGGAGCGCATTGCATTTTGTTGGGCATAACAAATTGGCGATTTAAGGTATAAAAACAATTTAACTACTTCCAGCCTTGACGCCATTTTTGTGTGTCTTTTAAATCTCGCCAGCGTATTGAGTACTGATTTTTAGAAAATACCGACTCGGTAATGCATTCAATTACATTACCCTCTTCATCGTATTCTACTTCTACAATGATAAAGTGTTTTTCTTTATTGATAGCTGGAGTGGCAGTCCACTTACTGTTTAGTAATTTTTTAGGGTTTAAGTTATTCATTAAATAATCGAGTGTGTTTAATTAACACTAATACGACATAACCCGTTGTTTAGCTCAACATAAAGTTAGACCGTATTAATGTTACTTCATCAACTCACTGGTTACTCAGCGATTAACTTACCTTTATACATTTTCATTTGGCAATGAAAGTCGTACTCACCTGCTTTAAGTGCAGGCAAAGTGATTTTATTATCTCCCATTGCAAGGCTTTCACTTACATCAAGCTGCGGGAACACCATAGTTTCGGCGCACGGTGCACTGTCTTTTCTATCAAATGTAAGCGTTACTTTTTTATTGGCCGCCACCTTTATATGACTTGGTTGATAAACGCCGTTATCTACCACTATGGTTTGCGTATTATCATTACTGTGTATTTGCTTTGGCTTATAAAGCCAAAACCAATAAATAATGGCCACTATTAATACTGCACCAAGTAAATTTATCATTAACATTATCGACTCCTTAGCGCTTATTGGGTTTATAAAAACGTAAGCGATTAGCATTGGTGACTACTGTCAGTGATGAAAGCGCCATAGCTGCGCCCGCCACTACTGGGTTTAGTAGTACACCAATAAACGGATACAACACACCGGCTGCAATAGGGATGCCCGCAACGTTATATATAAAGGCACCAAACAAGTTTTGTTTAATGTTTTTAATTGTTGCCCTGCTAATGGCAATAGCATCGGCAAGGCCATGAAGTGAGCCACGCATTAAAGTAATATCGGCGCTTTCTATGGCTACATCTGTACCTGTGCCAATTGCAAAACCGACATCTGCTTTAGCAAGCGCGGGGGCATCATTGATCCCATCACCCGTCATGCCTACAATTTCGCCTTGCTGCTGGCGTTTAGTGACTTCGTTTACTTTATCCTCTGGCAACACTTCTGCGATAAAATCATCAATACCGACTTTTTTAGCCACAGCGTGTGCGGTCGCTTTATTATCGCCAGTGAGCATTACTAGATGAATACCTTCATTTTGCAGGCGCTTAATTGCCTGTACTGAGTCTTCTTTTAGCGGGTCCGCTACCGCAATTAAGGCCATTAGTTGATTATTACAGGCAAAGTACATCGGGGTTTTTGCATCATTTGCAAAGGTGTGTGCTTGCTCTGTGGCGTCATCAACTGCAATCTCGTATTTATCCATAAGCGCTTTATTGCCAAATAACAGCGTTTGCCCATTCACCGCTCCACTTACACCTTTACCGGTAATCGCATCAAAGTCGGTAGCTTTACTCAAGGTTACATTTTGTTTTTGAGCGTACTGTGTAATCGCCTCCGCAAGTGGGTGCTCAGAGCTACTCTCGAGGCTTGCAACTAATTGCATTACGTTATTTTCATCTGCGTTATTAAACGTTACAACATCTGTTACCTGTGGTGCACCTTGGGTGATAGTCCCGGTTTTATCTAAAATCATGGTAGTAATTTTAGAGGTAGTTTGCAGTGACTCGCCATTGCGAATTAATATGCCAAACTCGGCGGCTTTACCTATTCCCACCATTACCGACATAGGCGTTGCTAAACCCAGCGCACATGGGCATGCAATAATCAGCACGGTGGTTAACGCTACCACTGCATAAGCTATTGAAGGAGCTGGGCCAAAATTCAACCATGCAAGGGCTGCTAGTATCGCAATTATCATTACTGTGGGCACAAAAATGCCCGATATAACATCGGCTAATCGCCCTATTGAAGGCTTAGAGTTTTGCGCGCGTTTTACCATATTAATGATATTGGCAAGGGTTGTTTCTTGGCCTATATGTGTGGCTTCAAATAATAATGTACCACTTTTATTAATGCTGCCAGCAACCACTTTATCGCCAGCTTGTTTACTCACTGGCATAGGCTCACCCGTGAGCATAGATTCATCTAATCTGCTGCTACCTTCGAGCACATCACCATCTACCGGGATTTTTTCGCCTGGGCGTACCCTTACATGGTCGCCCTTTTGCACATCACTAATGTCTATATCTTGCTCTGCGCCATCGCGTATTACACGGGCTGTTTTTGCTTGTAAGCCAATTAAACGCTTAATAGCCTGCGAAGTACGTCCACGCGCTTTCACTTCAAAAGCCAGGCCTAAACTAATTAACCCGATTATCATTGAAGAAGCTTCAAAATAAACGTGCCTTGCAACCTCAGGTAGTAAGCTAGGCGCAAGCACAACAAACATTGAATATAACCACGCAGTGCCCGTTCCCAAAGCAATAAGCGTATCCATGTTAGCCCCATGATTTTTAAATGACTGCCAAGCACCTTTATAAAATTGCTTACCTGCTACAGCCATAACGACAAACGTGATAATACCGACCACACCCCATGCAATTCGCTGGTTAGTGGTTGTCACGCTCATATCAAAAATAAGCCCATAAATCATAAGCGGTACGCCCACACCTAAAGCCAGCATCATGTTGCGCATTAGCTTTTTGTAATGTGCCTCGTCTGACTTGGCTTTTTCATCAAGCGCATCTTGCTCTGATGTGTTATCCATAGGTTTTGCGCCGTAACCTATATTTTCAACGGCGCTAATTAATGTGCTTTGCTGCGCGCTGCCCTCGACTCGTACCGTGCGATCTGCAAAGTTCATTTCGACATTGTTTGCGCCTTGCACACTATTGAGGGCTTTTTCTATTTTGGCTACACAACTGCCACAATTAGCACCTTCAATAATAAAGTTTTGCTCTGTTGTTTTACTGCTACTCATTGCACATCTCCGCTTTTGTTTGGCTCAACAAGTGGGTCAACAAACGTCTCTATTAAGCTACACACATCACTTGCAACAGCGCCATCTGCCGATGTTTCCCACTGTTTTAACGCCGCTTGCATACGCACTCGTAATTTAAGGGTTTCTTGAAACAAGGCTTCGGTTTCTTCTAAACGTTTTGCAATAATTTGCCGTGTAAGTGGGCATGGGCAATGTCCTTGTTCTGACTCGCCAATGATATGCTGTATATCTTTTAGGGAAAACCCAAGCTTTCGGGCGCTTATAATAAACTGTAAACGTTGGCGGTCTGCTTTTGTATATTGTTGATAGCCATTACTTTGGCTACGTATGGGCGTTAAAAGGCCTATTCGTGTGTAATGACGAACTGTATCAGGCGTTACACCCATTAACTTCGCTAATTGCTTAACATACATAATTTAGCCCCCTTTGATTTAGAGCTCAATTGTAAACCTATGTGTGACACACAGGTCAATAGAGGGGAGCATTAAAGCATAATTTAAATTTACTGGAGCTGATAAAATAAAAGCGCGCTTAAAAAGAGGCAGAGAGATTAATTTTCTTGTTGGCGAGAGGCTTTTAGCTCTTCACTTAGCTCACCGGCTATTTGCTGAATTTTTGGCATTGCATCTTGCACTAAGCTTTGCGACATTTGCATAGACTCTTGCATTACTACAGGCATTTTTTGAAGAATTTTTTGCCCTGTTTCAGTTTTATAAAACGCCAGCATGTCGGCAATTTCTTGCTCGTTAAAATGTTTGTCGTAAACGTTAACCATCATCGGCTGCATTTTTTTCCAGCTCATTTCGGTTTTAAGTACGTTGGTCATATCTGCATAGTATTTATCAAAAATAGCTTGCTCAGAGGGCTTAACACCCATTTGTGCAGACATGTTTTTCATCATGCCTTCAACTTGCCCGTACATAGAATCAACCATAGCATCCATGTTCATCACGTTTATCAGCTCATCTATTTTTTGCTGCTTAGTTGCCTCGTCAGCCAATACGCTGCCAGAAAATATAAGTAACGAAAGTAATAGTGCCTTAGCCATTGTCATATCCTTAAATATAAAAAGTAAGACCATACTCACATGATTAATATCAATCCGCAATAATACTTACTCATTTTACGGGGCTAAACGGGTCGCTACTTACGTTAAAAAATGCTCATTCTGAACAACTAAATAGCTAATTTTTTTACTAAATTATCAACACGTTTTACCAGCCTCAGAATAAATTACTTAATTATGCGAACGGGTATAAAATAGTTTGTAAATGTGTAAATCCATACTAAAAAGGCCAAATAAAACATGTTTATTTGGCCTTTTTATCAGTGCACAGGGGCTAATCGTCTTCTACGTTATCGAGCCCTTTTGTGCCTTCCTTTGCTTTAAGCTTATGATGAATCGCTGATTTTATTAACATATACCCACTAATAGGGGCAGTAATTAATAAAAACACGGTAATTAAAATCTCTTTTACGCTTATGGTGTGCACCGACGTTGCAAAAAACACCATTGCAGCAATTAATATGCTAGCCATACCCAGTGTTGTTGCTTTAGTAGGGCCGTGTAAGCGCATGTAAAAATCAGGTAATTTAATTAAGCCCAGCGACCCTATTAAAATAAATAGCCCACCAAAAAGTAGTAATATTGATACAACCCACTCGCTTATCATTATAATATCCTATTCAATTAAGTCGCCGCGTAGTAAATACTTACAAACTGCAACAGTACTTATAAAGCCAAGCATCGCGATTAATAACGCGGCTTCAAAGTACAAACCAGTGCCCATACTAATACTGTATAAAATAATTAACGCGATAACATTAATGTACATAGTATCTAGGGCTAAAACTCTATCAGGCACTGAGGGGCCAATAATTAATCGCCATAGGTTTAACAGTAACGATAAACCAATCATGGCAAATACAATAAGTAATACAGTATCTAACATTGAAATATCTCCTTTAGGGGAGCTTCGTAGCGCTGTTTAATTTGTTTAATAAGTGCCTCTTCATCTTTTAAATCAAGCACATGTATAAGTAAATAGCGCTGTTTAGGCTTTTCGCCTTCCTCTAGTGACTCAGGAATAGGATATACCTCGGCACTTACTGTACCAGGTGTAAGAGATACACAACTGGCAAGAATTGTAATGGGCATATCGTGTATTAAATCTATAGGCACTTTAACAAAAGCAGGGCGTAACTTTTTAGCTGGGCCAACGATTAATAAGGCTACCTGCAAATTAGCAACCACTATATCGTAAAGTACAATGAGTAATTGTTTTAGTGCCAAACCTGGTTTTAGGATTAAGGGTTGCGGATCACGTAATGAAACACTTAATAGCGGTATAAATATCGCAAAAAAAGTAGCTAATACTATATGCCCTGCGGATACACTATTATTAAGCAACAACCAAATTAAGAATAAAAACAAACTACGAAACGGCGTTGGCAACCAACGATAACGGGCTTGTAACCTCATTACTCACCTCCCTTCATAACTGCATTAATGCCACCACTTATATCATGCAATTGCGTAGCAGCACTGACCATGTATTCACTTATTGGTCCGCCAAAAACAACTAACAAAGGTGAGCACGCAAGTAGCCCTACAATTATCATCACTTGTAATGGGTGAGCATTTTCGCCCTCGGCGCTTTCTGTTTTATTGCCTTTTCTTTCCCAAAACATACTTGTACCAGCACGAGAAAGTGCAACTAATAAAACAAAGCTAGCAATTAAATAAACAGGCCAAAATAGTAAGGCTTGCTCGCTATTTAAGGTTGTTTTGAGGATCCAAACTTTTCCAACAAACCCCGATAGCGGCGGCATACCTACTACGGTTAATGCAGCAATTACAAAGCATGCTCCCAATAAGTAAGGTTGGTTTACGGCTCGTCCGGCAACCAGTCTATCCCCTACTTTGCCCCTTTGTGTGGCAATTAAATCAGCTAATAAAAATAGTGCAGCGCTGACTAATGTGGAGTGCACTAAATAATAAAGCAGTGCAGCTGTTGCAGTTACGTTTTGCAGTGCAATTAGAGCGACTAACGTCCCTACTGATACAACAACTAAATTTGCCGTTAACTTACGTAAATCTTGCGCAGCCATTACGCCAATTGCACCAACCACTATAGTCGCAATGGCTAAGCCCCATAACCACGATTGCGCCATATGTTCAAGCTCACCGGCTTGCTCACCAAAAATAACGGTATAAACGCGCAGCATGGCGTATACACCCACCTTGGTCATAATAGCAAATAAAGCGGCAACCACAGGCTTTGCACTGGCATAAGTATTAGGTAGCCACAAGTGCAAGGGGAGCAATGCGGCTTTTAAAGCAAATACAACTAACAGCAGTAAGCCGCCGGCCTTTGCCAAATAGACATCATCGCCCGTTAACAGGGCTACTTTTTGCGTCATATCAGCGATGTTTAATGTACCCAGTACGCCGTATAAAATACCTAAACCAATTAAAAACACGCTCGAGCCAACCAAATTTAATATGACGTATTGGAGCGCTGCACGGGTATTTTGTTTATCTCCGGCATGCATAAGTAGTGAGTATGAGGCAATCAACAGCACCTCAAAAAATACAAATACATTAAATAAGTCACCCGTTAAAAATGCCCCATTAACACCTAATATTAAAAAATGAACTAATGGATGAAAAAAGTTTCCTTTTGCATCATCGCCGGCACAGCCATATAAAATGACTCCCATTCCTAAAAAGGATGTGAGTGCAACCAATAAAGTAGAAAGCATATCGGCAACAAGCACTATGCCAAAAGGAGCAGACCAATTACCAATAGCGTATACGTTGATACCACTGTTATATACATGGGTTAACAGCAATGCACTAACAACAAATGTGATCACCGCCATAATTGATGAGGCAATACGGCGAATACGTAAACTTTTACCACAAGGTGGCAAAAGCAATATTACCGCTGCCAACATAGGTAATAAAATAGGCAAAGAGGTTAAATGTTGAATCATTTTTGCTCCTTGCTATCGGCTGCACTTTTGATGATTTGCCCATCAACATGATCGCTTCCTAAATCGGCTCTACCACGTATAGCCAAAATAACCACAAACGCAGTCATTGCAAACCCTATCACTATTGCAGTAAGTACTAGTGCTTGAGGTAAAGGGTCGGCATATTCAGCCCCTGTACCAAGCACAACCGCTTTATTTATGGTTAAGCGACCCGCAGAAAACAAAAATAAGTTAACGGCATAGGAAATCATAGTAAGGCCAAGCACTACCGGAAACGTACGGGCTCTTAGCAGTAAAAACACACCACAACTAACTAATACACCAACGCAAGATGCGTACAATAGCTCCATTAAATATTTACCTCTTTTTTCTGGGTATCTGCTGTCATGTTGCCAAGGCTTGCTAATATCATTAACGTGGCTCCAACCACTGTTAAATAAACGCCTAAATCAAACACAATTGCGCTTGCAAGTTCTGTTTTGCCAATAAATGGGATATCGAAATAATCAAACCACGTAGTTAAAAACGGCCGTTCAAAGAACCAGCTACCAACTCCAGTAAACAAGGCAATACCGATACCTGATGCAATAATCTTCCGGTAGTTGACTGCAAAGCGCTCGCTTATCCAAGCTGAGCCATGAGCCATGTACTGCAATATAAAGGCAATTGATGTTACCAACCCTGCAATAAAGCCACCGCCAGGTAAGTTATGACCACGTAAGAAAATATAAGCCGATACTAATAATGCAAGCGGTAATAAGCTATGCGAAATACTGGCAAGTAGTATAGGGTGTCGCTCGCGTGCCCATGGGCGCCCTTCACCATCACTTGCTGGCATGAACAATGGAATACGAGAAAGCACTTTAAATATACCCAACGCTGCAATACCCAATACGGTTATTTCGCCTAGGGTGTCAAAGCCCCTAAAATCAACCAAAATAACGTTTACTACATTGGTACCGCCACCTCCTGTTTTGGCATTGGCTATGAAAAAATCTGATATCGATTCGAGTGGCCGTGTAAGTAATGCATAACATATACTTGCCACCACAACACCTAAAGTTGAGGCTATCCCTAAATCTCTGAGTACTCGTAATGAGCTAGACTCTTTAGGCGTATGTTGTGGTAAGAAAAACAACGCCAACATTAATAAAATAACGGTTGCTACTTCTACCGTTAATTGCGTAAGCGCTAAGTCGGGCGCAGAAAAACGCGTAAACGCCACCGACACCATAAGTCCTACAATAGAAATCATTAGTAACGCAACTACGCGTGAGCGATGCCAAATAACGGTAGCAAAAGCACCTATAATCAGTAGGCCTGCACCTATTGCGTTATGCACATCAACCGGAATACGCGGCATACTTCCCGCTAATTGTTGCATTTCAAATAATGGCCAACCGGCACATAACAATACCACCGCCAGCATTACAAAAATGTAGCGTTGTAATGAGCCATTTTCGATAGTGTTTACCCTGCTTTGGCACCAATTAATAACCTTAAGCACAATTAGCTCAAAGGTTTTTTTAGCATTAAGTGGCGGTAATGATGCTTGAAATTGAAATAGGTATTTACGATTTATATAAATAAACAAACCACCCACTACCGCCATGGCGCTCATTAATAGCGGTAAGTTAAAACCATGCCATATAGCCAGTTCGTACTCTGGTACCTTTTGACCAAGTACAGCCAAAGACGCAGCAGATAAAATGCCATCGACTGAAAAATGCGGGAACAAACCAACCAGCACACACAGCACAACCAGTACTTCAATGGGTAGTCGCATGTAACGCGGAGCCTCATGCGGCTGGCGTGGTAAATCAATTGGTTCGCCATTAAAAAATACATCGTGAATAAAACGCGACGAATAAGCCACCGATAACGCCCCTGCAATAGTGGCTAACACCGGGATTAACCACGACATAGAGCCAAGCACTTGCTGATGTAAGGTTTCGGCAAAAAACATTTCTTTAGATAAAAAGCCATTAAGCAATGGCACACCCGCCATTGAAGCAGCCGCAACCATGGCAAGTGTGGCTGTATACGGTAAATACCGCCACATACCATTAAGCTTACGCATATCACGAGTGCCGGTTTCATGGTCAATTATACCTGCTGCCATAAATAGCGAAGCTTTAAACGTGGCATGATTAATAATATGGAATATTGCCGCCACAGTAGAGAGCTCAGTATCTAGGCCCAATAACAGGGTAATTAATCCTAAATGGCTAATGGTTGAGTACGCTAACAGGCCTTTTAAATCGTGTTTAAATAAGGCGATATAAGCACCAAATAAAAGCGTTGTTAAACCGGTTAAACCAACCAGTAAAAACCAAGTATCTGTACCTGAAAGTACCGGATGAAAACGCGCTAATAAAAATATACCTGCTTTTACCATAGTCGCAGAGTGTAAATATGCGCTAACAGGGGTTGGGGCTGCCATAGCGTGAGGTAGCCAAAAATGAAATGGAAACTGTGCCGATTTAGTAAATGCACCTAGCAAAACTAATACCAGTGCTATTTCGTATAAATCATGTGATTGAACAATTGCCTTGCTAGCTAAAATTACATCTAGGTCGTAACTGCCAACGATATCGGCCACTAACATTAAACCTGCCAGCAATGCTAAGCCACCGGCACCAGTAACAGCTAGCGCCATGCGAGCGCCCTTTCGTGCTTCTGTTTTATGCCACCAATAGCTAATTAATAAAAACGAGCTAATGCTGGTCAGTTCCCAAAACAGCCAAAGCTGAATAACATTGTTAGACATAACAATGCCCAGCATTGCGGTCATAAACAGCAATAAGTAACTATAGAGCTTAGCTAAGGAGTCGTTTTTACTCAGATAGTAACGTGCGTAGGTAATTACCAGTATGCCTATGCCTAAAATCATAAACATAAACAGTAAGCTCAAGCCATCAAGACGAAATGATAAGTCCAGTCCAACAGCGGGGATCCACGTTACAGCATAACGAATCGTTTCACCTGCTAAAATAGCGGGGGTGTGGTATAGCGTAATACCTAATGCTGCTAAAGGGGCAAGTACAGTGACAGCTGCAGCTTGCGTACGGGATAGTTTGCCGGTGCATGAAGAAATAACACTGCCAATTAAGGATAACAAAGGTATCCAGAGCAAAGTCATAATGTAGGGCCTTTTATAATCATAAGTTTATCCTTACGTTTTATACATCACGAAAAGATGCTTTTACTGTCTGTTTTTAAACGACATTAATACGTACAGTTATACTTATAAACGGCCATTTTGTCTATAGATAGCAAGCCTAATCGATTTAAATTTAATCAAGCTGAGCGGTTTTAGCAGCATTGATTTGATCAACCCACAAAGCCCTGTACCGCTTTGATAAACCTAGTTGTTGATACTGCATAATTGACCATTGCTTAGCTGGCTTATATGCCACGCCGCCTTGCTGGCAGCTTAAGCTTTTGTGCCATCCATTTGGCGCAGCCTCACCTTGCGAAATATATAAATTTGGGGCCACGTATCCTTGGCGTTTACACAACCAGCGCTGTTTAGAAATAGGCAGCGTATATTCATCTTCAAAACCACTAAAGTGCATTAGCTCATGCAAAAATACATTATAGTTTGCTTGGGTACTTAGCTGCATTTTTTTACCTGTTACATTGGCGCTGCCGCTCGTACCCATAATTACAGTGTAGTCATAGCCGTTAGTAAACTGTGCTTTTAAGTACGCCTTTTGCCATAGGCAATTAGCCATGCCCGAAGTGGTAGCGCAGTCAATTGCGCCCCCAGCGTAAACCGGTTTACTTAAGCAATACGCCCCGCTTTGCGGCTCAGGTTTTTTATTATACTGCGCGGCAAAACTTGATAACTTAAACAAGGCTTCTCTATTTACACCTAATAGCAGCACATTATAACTACAGCTATTGTTAATCGGCGGGCGTGTATTTAACGCTGCAAAACCAAGCTGATGTAAAAAGGAAGGCGAAACTTGCTCATAGTCACTCCCTTTGTGCAGCGCTAAATGGTTAAATGCTGCGCCTTTAGGCAGTAAGTTTTGAGCTAACAATAGTTGAAGATCATTCCAGCGACCTTGCTTTAAAAGAGCATGCGCGAGTTGTTGGCGCTTGTTGTGCCCAACATGCTCTATACTTTGTAGCCAAAATAACTTTGCTTGTTCGTTTTTGCTTGCATTAATCAGTTTTAAAGAATAATTGTACTGGGCTGATGGGATATTTTTACGCGCTAAAAAGCCTAATGTCAGCTCGGGAAGATGCGCAATATTATTTGAAAAGTAACGGGGAAATTGCCAATAACTTTGCAGCGGATTAGCCTGAGCGTGAAGTACATGCCAAAAGCTAATGCTGCTTAACTGGTTACTAGAGCCTGCAATAAGCAGGCTAAATAGCAAACCAATCAGATAACACAGGTATTTAACTAGCGTCTGCACCAGCCATAAGCTCAAGCTCTAAACGTGCATATTTGTATTCAATAAACTCATGCACATTAGTGGATAATGCCAACCTAAAGTAATCAGCAGCTAAAAACTGCTCACCGGCTGCTTGATGCATTTTGGCTAAATAAAAGTACGCCTCGCACAAGCGCTGTGCGTATTCTTGCTCTGACTTAACGCCCTCGCTAATACCCGATAAAAACGTATGCTCACTCATATCGCCGGTATAAAGCGAAATTAGCTGATACGCCCATTGCGATTCATCAAGGGCTGCAGCATTTGTTTTAAGAGCCGCTAATGCTTGTTGTTTATCCTCTTGCGACTGTGCAAGGTAAAGCCATAAAACACGGTAAGGATCGTTGGGTGAACGCGCTAAAAACTCATCAAAGTCACTTTGCGCTAGATTTGCTCTTTCACCATAATACAGTGCAATGCCACGGTTTAAATAAGCGTATTCATGCTCTTCATTAAGCTCAAGGGCTGAGTCAAAAAACTCATACGCTTTTTCGTATTGCTGCATTAAAGTGTGCTGAATACCTAAAAAGTTATACACCTCAGCTAAATCAGGCTTTAGTTTTATAGCGCGGTTAAAATCAATGCGCGATAACGTGGTCATTCCTAAGCTATCAAATAATACCCCACGGTCATAATAAAGCTTAGCTTGTTGCTCGGTACTTAAATCGGCTCGATTTAATAGCTCAGAGTAACGTGCAATCGCAATTTCACTTCTAAAGTCAGATGCAAGGGGTGCAGTAAAAGGCACATTAACAATCGGCGTAGGTTTTGATTCAGTCGTGGTTTGGCAAGCGCTTAAAGACAAAATAGCAAAAGATGCCAAAGCTAAATGTTTGAGTATCATTAAAATCCTTAATACCAAGATATATCGCAATAAAAATAAGACAGACCTTGTCTAATAAGGTTTCATTAAAGCATAAAAAAAGGGGCTAAACAGCCCCTTTTTTATTATCCCGCGTATATTAACGGGTTAAAGTTTAGCAATTATGCGTCTTTTGACTCATCAGCTGCAGGTGCTGCTGATTCCATTGCTTCTTTAATGCTTAGACGTACACGGCCTTGGCGGTCTACTTCTAGTACTTTAACTTTAACTTCTTGACCTTCACTTAAGTGGTCAGTTACGTTGTTAACACGCTCTGTGCTGATTTGAGAAATATGCACTAGGCCATCTTTACCAGGAAGAATGTTTACAAACGCACCAAAGTCAACAATACGTACAACTTTACCAGTGTAGATAGTACCTACTTCTAGTTCTGCTGTTAATTGCTCAATACGTGTAATTGCGTTTTGCGCGCTTTCACCGTCTGTTGCAGCAATCTTAATTGTACCGTCGTCTTCAATTTCAATTGTTGTGCCTGTCTCTTCAGTAAGTTGACGGATTGTAGCGCCACCTTTACCAATTACTTCAGCAATCTTCTTAGCAGGAATTTGCATAGTGTAGATGCGAGGAGCAAACATTGATAATTCTTCAGAAGGAGCAGAAATCGCTTCATCCATCACACCTAAAATGTGTAAACGTGCAGCTTTTGCTTGTTTAAGCGCAATTTGCATGATTTCTTGTGTGATACCTTCAATCTTGATATCCATTTGTAGTGCAGTGATACCGTTAGTAGTACCTGCTACTTTAAAGTCCATGTCACCTAAGTGATCTTCATCACCTAAGATATCTGAAAGAACAACAAACTTCTCACCTTCTTTCACAAGACCCATCGCGATACCCGCAACAGATGCTTTAATTGGTACACCCGCGTTCATAAGTGCTAGTGACGTACCACAAACAGATGCCATTGAAGACGAACCGTTAGATTCAGTGATTTCAGATACAACACGAATTGAGTAAGGGAACTCAGTAAGTGTAGGCATTACAGCAGAAATACCACGCTTAGCTAGGTTACCGTGACCAATTTCACGACGCTTAGGAGAACCTACAAAACCAGTTTCACCTACACAGAATGGAGGGAAGTTGTAGTTAAGCATAAAGTGGTTTTTGTGAGTACCCGTTAAATCATCGATTAACTGTGAATCACGTTCTGTACCAAGTGTAGCTGTAACTAATGCTTGAGTTTCACCACGAGTAAAGATTGCAGAACCGTGAGTACGTGGTAATACGCCTGTCATTACGTCTAATGCACGGATCATGTCTGGTTCGCGACCATCGATACGTTTTTCACCAGCAGTGATGCGGCCACGTACAATTTTCTTCTCTAAAGAACCAAATACTTTACCTACTTCTTGCTTATCAAGTGTTTCATCTTCAGCAAGCTCGCTTGTAAGCGCTTCAATTACAGCGTCTTTTGCTGCAGTTAATGCTTCTTTACGCGCTACTTTATCGGTAATACGGTAAGCTTCACCTACTTTATCAGCAGCAAGTTCAGCTACTTTTTCTTCAAGCGATACGTTTTTCTCAGGTGCAGACCAATCCCATGTAGGCTTGCCCGCTTCTGCTTTAAATTCGTTAATTGCGTTGATAATAGCTTGAGATTGCTCATGGCCGTATACAACCGCACCTAGCATTACGTCTTCAGCTAGTACGTCAGCTTCTGATTCAACCATTAGTACTGCGTTATCAGTACCTGCAACTACTAAATCAAGTTGGCTTTCTTCAAGCTCTTTTAGTGTTGGGTTAAGTACGTACTCACCGTTGATGTAACCAACGCGAGAAGCACCAATTGGGCCGCTAAATGGGATGCCAGAGATAGCAAGTGCTGCTGATGTACCAATCATCGCAACCATATCTGGTTGGATTTCAGGGTTTACAGAAACAACAGTTGCAATAACTTGTACTTCGTTTACGAAACCATTTGGGAAAAGTGGACGAATTGGACGGTCAATAAGACGTGCAATAAGTGTTTCGCCATCGTTAGGACGACCT
>NZ_DJHW01000059.1:0-29919 GCF_002433295.1 Pseudoalteromonas sp. UBA6610
AAACGCCAAAGGTCAACACGCCCTCGTTATTAGAGCTAAGTGGAGGGCACTTAACTGACAAGCGGCTCAAAACCGTTGCGGTGTGAGCTTAATGCTAAGCAATAAAATTATAATGCGTTAGCGATGCTTTAAATTGAGGGCGCATAATACGCTGATATAATTAAAATAATTACCCATAATTTATTTGAAACACTTTATAAAAACTATTAATAATGCAGTGCAATATTTAGGCAATAAAAAGCTCGGCGTATTAGGCCGAGCTTTAATGGTTGGGAGAGAAACTTTAATTATTTGGCAGTGGGTGCCGGTTGAATACTTATAGGCTGCGATTTACCAAGTAGCTTACGGGTAAGGCGCTTAGCGTCTTCTAGTGCTACGTATTGGCAAGGTATAAGTATTAAAGTAATTACCGTGGCAAATAGCACACCAAAGGCCAGCGATACCGCCATAGGAATAACTATTTTAGCCTGTAAGCTGGTTTCCATAATAATTGGCATTACCCCAATAAATGTAGTGATTGAAGTGAGCAATATAGCTCTAAAGCGCTTTGCACCGGCTTGCATAACGGCCTGTTTTACGGCCATGCCTTCTGCGCGTGCTTTATTTACAAAATCAACCATTACGAGGGAGTCGTTTACGACTATGCCCGCTACCGCAATAATGCCAAACATAGATAGCCCGCTCATGGTCATACCTAATATTACGTGACCAAACATTGCACCTACTACACCAAATGGAATAACCGACATAATAATAAGCGGCTGCGAGTAAGAGCGAAGCGGAATGGCCAATAAGGCAAATATAATCATCAACGATATAGCAAAGTCGCGTAACTGCTCATCGGCGCTGTCCATTTCTTCTTGTACGCGCCCAGCCACATTACTTTTAACGCCTGGGTAGCTTTTAAGCAGTGAAGGTAAATAGGTATCGCGAATTTCTTGTGCAATAGCAAACGGCTCAACTTGGTCAGTATTTACTGCTGCCCACACATTAACAGTACGGTTTGAATTTTCACGGCGAATACGGTTTACACCATCTACTAGCCTAACTTCGGCTACTTCGCTTAACGGTACTTCTGCGCCGGTTGGCGTAATAATACGCGCACTTTGAATGTTGCTAATTGAGTTACGCTCGCTTTCTGGGTAGCGTATCATTACTTTAATTTCTTCGCCTTCGCGTAAAATACGCTGTGCTTCTAATCCGTAGTAACTAAAGCTTACTTGCGATGCAACGTCGGCAAGTGTAAGTCCCATGCTGTAGGCCAGTGGTTTTAAATCTAGCTGTACTTCGTCGGTGGCACTTTGCAGTGAGTCGTTTACATCGCCTACACCTTCCATGCTTTGTAGTTTAGCTTTTAATTTACCAGCGACTTCTTTTAGCTCATCGGCATCTTTGCCTTGTAGCCTAAAGCTTACGTCGCCGTCATCACGTCCGCCGCTAAAAATATTATCTTGAATATTAAGCGTTTTAACACCTGGAAGCGGGGGCATTTGTTCGCGCCACAAAGTGCTTAATGCAAAGGTGTCGATAGGGCGCAAGTGTGGCTCTACTAAAATAGCCATAATGTTTGCTTGAGTACGCCCACGTAAGCTTACCGATAAATCGCGGATCATGCTTTGGCCGTATTGCTCTTCAAGCTCTTTATCTACTTTGAGTAATACATTTTCTATTTTACGGGCTGTTTCAAGGGTGGCTTGCTCCGAAGAGGCCAGGTTCATTTCAAGCGTAATACGTGGAAAATCATGCGGTATTTTAGGGTTAGGCACAAACTTAACTAAGCCGCCTGCAAACATACCTGCACTGACTATTAATATACATAAAAAGCCAATAATTACGGTATAACGATAATGTATACAATGGCCTATAAAAGGCGTGTAATAGTTTTGTACAAAGTGCTTTAAGCCACTATCAACCACATTACGCAGTTTATGTAATGGGTTTTTAGGGTTAGGTTTACGTGGGTTCATGGCTGCAATATGCGCAGGTAATATTAGCTTTGATTCAATCAGCGAGAAAATCAAACACAATATAATAACCACACCAATGGCTTTAGAAAACGCAGCGCCTGGGCCCGATGCCATAGCTTGCGGTAAAAACGCCGCGATAGTGGTTAAAACCCCAAAAGTGGCAGGCATTGCAACGCGCTTAACTCCGCGAATGACATTATCAAGGCTATGGCCGTGTTTTTCTATTTCGGCACTAGCAGACTCACCCACGACGATGGCATCGTCGACCACAATGCCAAGTACAATAATAAAGGCAAATAACGACACCATGTTTATGGTGATGTCTAAAAAGCCAATTGGCATAAACAAAAAGGCACCTAAAAAAGACACCGGTAAGCCCATCATTACCCAAAAAGCTAAACGCAGCGGTAAAAACAGTGCCAGCACTATCATTACTAAAATACCGCCCCATACCATGTTGTCGATCATCATATCGAGTCGACCTTCAAGGTAGTAAGTTAAATCAACAATAGGGGAGAGCTTTACGCCTTGTGGAAGTTTCGATTGTTTTTCTGCCATGTAGCCTTTAAGAATTTTAGCTACATCGGTAATGTCTTGATCTTTTGAGGCATCTACTTCAAACGTGAGTGAGTTTTTACCGTTATATTTAGAGTAAAGTAAGCCTTCTTCAAAGCCATCATTAATCGTTGCTACATCGCCTAAGTTAATCTGTGCGCCATCGGCAAGCGTTATAAGCGGAAGCTTTGCAAATTCACCACCACGGTAGGCTTGTTTTTCAACACGCATTGAAATATAGCCAGTGTCAGAGCGAATTTGCCCTGCCGACATATTGGTAGAAAAATTTTGCACCGCACTTGAAACATCTCTAAAAGTTAGGCCATATTCACGTAGTTTGTCGGGGCTTATTTCTATGCCTATTTCGTAATCTAGGCCACTGTAAAAGTCGACTAAATTAACGCCAGGCAAGGCGAGTAGTTCATCTTTTATGTCGTTACCTAGCTCTTTAAGCTGGTAATAACTCATGTCGCCATAAAGCGCGAGGATCATCACCTCTTGCTGAAATTTTTCACGTTGAATAACAGGGCGCTCCATTCCTGCCGGAAAGGTATTAATAGAGTCTACTTGTGCTTTTATTTCGTCTAGGGCTTCTTGTAGGTCGTATTTTTCTTCTATTTCTACCCACGCTTGCGCATAACCTCGGTTAGAGTAAGTGATTAAACGTTTTATACCCTCGGTACCCTCAAGGTTTTCTTCAATTTTTATGGTTATGCCTTCTTCAACCTCTTGTGGGGCTGCGCCTGGGTATACCGCTTGAATACTCACCCAGTTACTTTCAAACTGCGGGAATGCCTGTTTACGAATTGTCAGCGCTGTTAAAAGCCCGCCAATAAGTATAAAAATCATGATGAGGTTTGCCGCCACTGGGTTACGTGCAAACCATGCAATTAAGCCTTTTTCTGAGGTACTCATGGTGTATCCTCTTTAAGTGCTAATTGAGTCACATCGCTTTTAGGCTCAGTGCCTTCCAGCTTAACCGCCATGCCTTCTGTTGGGTATTCAAGGGCAGAGGTAATAAGTTGCTCACCACTGTTTAAGCCTTGGTCCGCAATCACCATACCGTTTTGTTCACGTACAATATTAAGCGTTTTAAAACTCAGGGTGTGATCGTCGTTTAAAATAGCAATTTTGTTATTTTTAACTAAATGGTGCGGCACTATAATCGCGTTATCAAGCGCGCGGCCTTTTATGGTGGCATTTATATAAGAGCCAAAACGCAGTGGTTTGGTCTTATCAGCGTACGGAGTCGGTAACTTAGCAACTAAATAGCTCATACGGCTGGTTTGATCTACCACACCTTCGCTTCGTACCACCTTGGCTTGCCATGTTGTTTGTTTGCCGGCAAATTCAGCATTAAGTGTAACCAATGCGCCAATACCGCCGTTATCTAGGTATTGCAGCTCTTTATCTGCAACAGGTAAACGCACCTCTGCAACCGAGGTAGCGCTTAGCTCGCCAAACTTGCTACCCGCACTAACCACTGAGCCTAAGCTAATGGTGCGTTGGTTTATTATAGCGTCGTAAGGGGCTTTGATGTACGTGCGTTCTAAATTACGTTTAGTGCGTTTTACACGGGCTTGGGCAGAGCGAAAGTTTGCCATTTTTTCTGCAAGTTGTGGTTTACGTAAATAAAGCTCCGATGCAATTGCATCGCTTGAGTCTGATTTAATACGTTCCCATTCGGCTTTAGCTACGTGAGCTTGCGCGCGTTCTATTTCAAGCGCTGAACTTGCTTGGGCAAGGCCTGCTTCGGCCTCAATTAAATCGGCCTCGTAATCATTTGGATCAATTCGTGCTAAAATATCGCCTTGCTTAACAAACGCGCCTTCAACAAATTGTTCGGCTACTGAAATAACTTGCCCGCTTACTTGTGCAACCAGCTCTGTACGGTCTTTAGGTTTTACTACGCCGTACGATTTAACATCGAGCGTTATTGCATCAATGTTTACGTTTTGCGCAGCAACAAGTGGGCGAGTGTCTTGCTCTGGTTTTTCTTCTGGTGGTGTTTTCATGGCTGAAAGGCCAAAAGCGAGTGCAATCCCGGCTGCTAAAACCGCGACTGGTAATAAAATTTGTTTTTTAGTAGCCACAAGGCATTCCTTCATATATTTGGTGACAAGGCAATAATACGCAATAAATTGTTTACAAGGCGTTTTAAGATGTAACAAAGCATTACATATGTGTATTACAGATAAATAATGGGCTAGGCAGGGTGTTAATTTAAATACAGAGGCCTGGCTTTAACTAACAGAGGTATTTATGAAAACAGAGCCTATGGCATGTCGCTTAGGCTGCGGCGCATGTTGCATTGCACCGAGTATTAGCTCCCCAATCCCCGGAATGCCAAACGGTAAAAAAGCCGGAGAGCGTTGTATTCAGCTTGATGAGAACAATTTATGTAAACTATTTGGCGATGAAAGTCGCCCTAAAGTATGTAGCGACTTTAGCGCCACGCGCGATGTATGTGGGTCAACTAATGCAGAGGCTCTAGCGCTTATTACCGAACTTGAGCAGTTAACCTAGCTTACGAAGTTAATACACATATATTTACATTTATCTATTACTGAGTAATTTTTTAAGTAATTAAAAGCTGCGCTTTTCACGCGAGCAAGCTCTGCGTCTACCGCAAATGTGCAGATATATGGTTGTTTTGTAGACGTAAAGCTTGCTTACGTGACAAGCGAAGCCTGTAAAAGTGATTTATTCACAAAGAGGGCAAGAGGCGCTGCGCTTTTAGAGGAAGAGGTTAACTTTAAGCAATAGTTGGTTTGTGTTTTCTCATTTACTCCTCATTCGCTTCTCTTTGTGCAACTTTTTAGCTTTGCTTTATATAAAAACGTGCTGCTTTTGCTGGCTTAAGGCCATAAAGTGAATAACTCACAAAGAGGGGAAGAGGCGCGGTGCTTTTAGAGGAAGAGATTAACTTTAAGCAGTAGTTGGCTTTTGTTTTCTCATTTACTGCTTATTCGCTTCTCTTTGTGCAACTTTTTAGCTTTGCTTTATATAAAAACGCGCTGCTTTTGCTGGCTTAAGGCCATAAAGTGAATAACTCACAAAGAGGGGAAGAGGCGCTGCGCTTTTAGAGGAAGAGATTAACTTTAAGCAATAGTTGGTTTGTGTTTTCTCATTTACGACTCATTCGCTTCTCTTTGTGCAACTTTTTAGCTTTGCTTTATATAAAAACGCGCTGCTTTTACTGGCTTAAGGCCATAAAGTGAGTAACTCACAAAGAGGGCAAGAGGCGCTGCGCTTTTAGAGGAAGAGATTAACTTTAAGCAATAGTTGGCTTTTGTTTTCTCATTTACTCCTCATTCGCTTCTCTTTGTGCAATATTTTTTGCCTAATATAGAGCTTTTATAAAAAACACAGCGTCTACAAATCAAAGTATAAATTGAGTTTGTAAACGCCGCTTTAATTTTACCAACTATACGTTGCGCTTAACGTATATTGTTCACCGCGCCCTGGTGTACCAGGTATTTCTTCAAACGACTCATCCCATACGTTATCTGCCGCTAAAGTAATAAATAAATTGCTTATCTGAGGCGGGGTTATTTTAAGCGTGAGTTGGGTAAAAAGCGCGTTGTCGTCGCCGTTTCTAAGCGCGTTTTTGTGTTGTGTACGCCATTCGTTATCTATTCTAAATTCTAAAATATCAGTTGGGTTATACACAGCGCCGAGTGTTAAACGGTGATCGGGGAAGTTTAACGCGTAAAAACTGGCATCAATATCGGTTGCGCCGTAGTTCTCTGATTTATGTAAATAGGTGTAGCTAGCAATAAGTTTTGCTGTATCAAAGTGCTTAGTCGCTAAAAATTCAACCCCTGCAGTATCAATATCAACCGGGTTTGCAAAGCGCGCCGAGGTAGAATCAAAATTAAAGGTCCAATCGGTTAAGTTATTATCTTTTCGATAAAAAATAGCCGAATTCAACTGCCAACTTTGCTCTTCAAGTAATAAACCTAGCTCTAAGTTTGAAGTAGTTTCGCGCTCAAGGTTGTAGTTACTTCTAAATAATCCACCAGAATCGCTGCCGCCAATGGCTGTGTAGCCTGCAACTTGGCTTGCCTGCGCGTATGATAAATAAATACTTTGCGCTGTGCCGTCATTATTTTGGGTATTTAAGGTTATATCACCAATAGCTGATACTTCAGCATCATCACGGTTTGTATCGTCATACGCCGCCCCTAAACGAAAAATAAGCTGTTGGTTAGCCTTTAGCGCCATTGTGTATTGGGGCAATACGCTCAGCTTATAATATTTTCGTGAGGTAAAATTGTTTTCAAGTGTGGTTGATTCAATCGAGTCATCAATAAATTGTGCTGAGTAATTGATTGCAAATGCATTGCTTTGTGCATGGCGGCCCGAAAGAGCAAGCGACTTAACCTCGCTTTTATGAAACGCTTCGAATGCACTTGGGTTTTCGCGCGAGTAAATATAGTGATCGTCATGGGTGCGGTAATACGCCGATACTTCAACATTACTGTTTTTAGCGTAATTTTGTTTGTGATTAAGAATCCAAAGGCGGGTTTCTAAATCTTCAGTTTCGTTAACGCCAAAAGGGGTATACAAGTTAGGCCAGCCAAAAAACTTATCCTGTGAGCCATAAAATAAATCGGTTTGGCTATGCTCGCTTGCCAATTGCACGCGAGCTGAGGCGCGCGAAAAGTCATGGTCACCATTATCAATAGTGCCATCACTTTGCGAGTGAGAATATTCACCTTCAAAACCTAAGGTATAGCCAGCTAAGCTATCAAGTTGTGTATTTTTAGCAGCGTGAATACTTTGAAGATTAAAGTCGTTCGTACCAGTACCAAGCGATACACTACCGCCAGTAATAATCGGTTTCCAACCAAACGAAACCGTACCTACAGAGCTGTTCATACCGTACAGTGCGTTATCGGCACCGGTTAAAACTGCTGGGCCGCTTAGCATTTGCGGTGCAATGGGAATTTCAGCAAAATAATGACCAGATTGCGGGTCAAGCAGGGTAGCACTGCCTACTCTAAAGCCGGTGTTTTCAAAAATACCGCCACGAATAGTTACATCAGCTTGTGCCTCAGCCATATTTCGTGATTGAAGATCTACACGCGGATCGTATTCTAAATTAGAAATAGGCGAGTCAAATGTACCTACAGGCAGTTTATTCGCAGTAGGCGAAGCCTCCACTGTTATTTGCTCGATTGAAGACTCATCAGATAACGTATTAGCATAAACAAATGGGGTAACACTGCATAAAAGTGCAGGCAATATAATGTGTGGTGTGCGGTTCATGTGTTTCTCGTCGTTTTTTATTTGAAGCTGCGGTTACAATAAATTTCAAAGCTTATATATGAGCATGATAAAATAGACAAATGTAACAGCAGTCATTTTGTGCGCGATTGTACATTAATTTGTTAATATCTGCATTTGATAACCATTCACACTTTTCTCATTAGGTAACATTTATAATGGATATTAAAGAACACAATACTATTTACTTTGCTGGTGGGTGCCTATGGGGCGTACAAGAGTTTATGAAACACTTACCAGGTGTTGTTAGCACACAGGCAGGGCGCGCGAATGGTTCAAGTAAAACTACAGATGGCAACTACGATGGTTACGCAGAATGCGTAAAGGTAATTTTTGACCTAAACGCCGTTAGCCTAAATAAGCTATTTGACTACTTTTTTGAAATAATTGACCCATATAGCATTAATAAACAAGGGGATGACGTAGGCCCTAAATACCGCACTGCTATTTACAGCAAACACCAAGGCCATTTAGACGCAGCAAACAATTATATAAATAAGCGCAGTGATGCAGAAAAAGTTGTAGTCGGCGTTGAGCGGCTAACTAATTACGTACCAAGCGATCCTGAGCATCAAGACCGTTTAACTAACCACCCAGATGACTATTGTCATATACCTTTTGAGTTATTGCATAAATACAGAACGAGTTAATAAAAACTATTGTTTATTTTTTCTTTGAGCTTTTTTGCTTAGTTTTTTCTCTGTTTTACGCGGAAACATGTCTCTACTTAGGTACGGTATAGCCAAAAAAAAGATCCCACACCCTAAGTAAAAAAGAAGGTTAAAAAGATAAGCAAATGGAGAGGTAGAGAAAAAATAAACCTCAGATTCAACTCGATAATCTGTTGGTGTATGAACATAACCGTCGTATATAGATTTTACTGCGATTATGATAGATAAGGAGCCTATAGCTAAAAAAGACAAGGAGAATGCTATTTGATTTAATAACATTCTGGTATTACTAATATTAGCGTGTTTGATTTTAGGCTTCTTTTTTGTTTTTTTATTATTTGGTTGCTTCATGTTTACCAAAAAAAGTAATAATCATAACTATAAATATACCGACAAAGCCTACGGTTGAGAAAACTAAACTATATTCACTTTGAATACTGAAAATATTTAGCAGGCTAGTTATTAATAAAAGTGATATTCCAAGTGTTTTTAACACTTCTAGTGTTTTATTCAAACGTATCCATGTTTGACAATATGGGCACTCGACTTCAAAAAATATCCCTTTTTTATTAGTGTTTTTTATTTCCGTACTTTTGATCTTATTATGGCAACTAGGGCATGTAGGTTTCATTTTAATCCTTTATTTAACCTTTTTAATTTCTCTTAAGACCCTAAAACCAATAGAATTAGCTCTCGAATTTATAGTAAAACCCATTCTAAGTGAGTGATGCACATGAGGCTGTGGCATGGTCCAACTAGCCCCTTTAACCGTTTTATTCTTACAGTTAATTATTTTAATAGGAGCAATAGTCTTTGTTGCATTGTTATGATTATCTACATAACAGTCCTGTACCCACTCATAGACATTAGAAGTGACATCGTATAAGCCAAAAGGGTTTGGCTTTAAAATACCTACATGCCAAGGGTGTCCTAAATCAGCCCCCTTTGGACAATCCCCTAAATCTCTATCGCAGTGATCAATGCCTTGTTCATAATCATTACCCCACCAAAACTTACTCGTTGATCCAGCGCGAGCTGCGTATTCCCACTCAACTTCGCTAGGCAGGCGATAAATATTGCCAGTTTCTTTGCTCAACCACTTTGTGTAAGCAACAGCATCAAACCAAGATATATTTACAACAGGTTGCTTACCACGCCCCCAGCCTTCATCGTTAGGACACGACCTAATTCCGGTTTTACAAAACTGATCATATTGTGCAAAAGTAATCTCGGTTTCACTTAGTGCATAGCTTTCTTTTATTATTGCTTTAAAAATAGGGGCTTCATCTTGAAAAGAGCGAAAATTTTCACCGCCTATGGTGCCTGTACCTGGCGGTATTATTACCATTTTAGGTGATAATTCACCGCTTTTAAGTTTATCTTGTATATAAGTGATTTTATGGTTAGAGATTTTAAAACTAGGCCAGCTAATATTAAAAAAGCCAATACAGAATCCAATCAAAATTATAATAATAATTAGATATTTTATTTTAAATTTATTTAACATATATCACTCTGTAGTTATGCCAATAATATAGCTCGCTGAATTTCTTATTTTATTATGTAAGCCATTTACGCTTCCATACATCGTGGCTGCAGCTCCTGCTCCAGTAGCTAATGATGCTTTAGTTAGAGATGCCTTGTAAAAAGAGCTTCTGATTAATCTCCGTACTTGTGCCTGAAGTGTCTACCTTTGTTGCTTTAGTGCCACTACATACATTCATAGCCTGTGCGGCTTAGACTGCTGGATAGCCTTTATCAACGACTAATTGAGCACATTCAAACCTGAATTCTGGTGTGAAATTGGGTTTTGTTCTTCATTTCATAGTGTCACCTAAAGTTTGAGAGGTGTATAATAACACCTCTATTTAGGTGGCAGAATTAACTATGCCACTACACACCAAATAGAGACCACCATAAAAGAAAATAGTAAATCAATAATATCACCCGCAACAACGGGTATATGCTCATAAAAACTAGAACGATAGACAATACCAGAGAATGCAACTATATGAATAGTTGCAAGACTGACGGCGAATAACTTAGCGAACTTAGATTCCATTTATATTAAATCGATTCGTACAGACCCTGCTCATTCTCTTCAACCAGTATCATAAAATCAATATACAATGAAACCACCTCGCCTTTGTCATCTAATCCCCAATAGGCAGGATAAGAACCATCACCGAACCCACTGCTCGATATCACACAATCATTATTATCTGTTATTGACACTATTTCTGGTTTTCCCGACAAACACCATTCGTCAAAGACTTTTTCTTTTGTAACTCGTTTTCCGACCATAAGACTCGCCACATCAAAAATGGCCAAGTTTCCAGCATCAACGCCATTCACTCCGTTACCATTGGGCGTATTAGCGGCATACCATTTTACTGGTAATTTACTATCGGATAACTTAACTCGAATACCGGCAACGCGCTCATGTATCGTTACGGTCTCTACAGGATATTCACCAGGTTTTATTCTTCTTTGTAGGGGCTCAAAATCATAAATATCATAACCAAGATCTAATATACCAATGATTCCGGATTTCGTTCGTAAACTCCCAATCTTTTCTAGTGTTACCACACCTTCACCTAAATGAGGCAGAGTAATACTCCGATCGCCTTGAAAAAGTATATTTTCATTAAGATTTATATGGTCTTCTCTATCCATAAGAGGTGCATCTTCAACACTCATTGCAAGAATTTCTGCATGTTTATTAGCTTTAATGATAGATGTTTTAGGGGGATGAAACATCGTATATATTCTCACTATTTTCCAGTTCTTGTCAGTATCGATCACAAGATCATAAACATAGTAAGTTGAAGATTTTGATGCTTCTTTATATACCTCAGTAAAGACCAGAGCACCCTTTTCATAAGCATCGCACTCTGTGATTTTTTCAATATTCACATCGTGCTTAGCGTCTGAGCTGTATGAATTTTTAGAGCCTGAACAGCTACCGTTGATAAAATGAGTCTCATCAACGATTGATATCAGACTTCTCCAATAATCAAAATCAAATTCGTAATCAGAATCGTCCCCCATTTCTTTTTCGGCGATGGACCATTGCTCATACCAGTGAGCAATAAATGCAGAAACTCTTTCTTCCGGCGAACCGGCAAAACTGCAATTATTTATGTCATTTTTCATGTTAAATTTTTCCTACACCTATTATATAACCAAGCGATAAAAATAAATTCTGCTTAGCCATTGTCACTTATTTATCATTCTCTAAATTTTTGCTCTTTTCTTTTTACTAGCCTGCACAGATGATTCCGCCATAGAGATTAAAACTAAAAACGTAAACACACCACCACACCAAGCTGCAAACACCCAAAGTGCTGCTTTAAGCTCATCCCAAGAGTCAATACTTATAGTAGCGAAATAAAAAATCCTAATGAAATAATTGGCAATATAAATAAAGAATAAAAAGTCGCCCCAATCGCATTCATTAATATTTTCTGATAAATAGTTGGGCTGGTTGTTCCCAAGTCGACGATACTAAAAACACACTGGGTCGCGATGAACAGACAAAAAACCTGTAATGCGCTCCAACCTACTGCGGCTAAAATAGCAATCAATTGCATGTATAATCCCTCATTCATTTTAATAACATACCGAACGACATAACCCCATCAGACTCTCTGCATCTTTACATTCGTGTTAACAGGTGCGACTTGTGAAATGTGTTTAACCGCGTCACTATTAAGAACTTTTTCTTTGAATGCTTCTATGTTTTCATTCTCATGCCAAAAATTGCCTTTTACATTGGATACTTCGCACTGTCATAACCAAAGTTAACCTGCAGCTGTGACGTACCGGCAGGCTCACCTTTTTTATCCGTAAATGAAAACTGCCTAGTTATATATATTTTTGTATTATCTTCCCAAGGATAAGGCCCGTAAAACTGGAATAATAACATATCTTCATCCTCTTTTTTGTAGCATACCTTAACATCACTATTGAAGAAAAAATCAATAATCTTGCTCAATGCATCTTCAACATAGGAGGCATCACGAACTATTTTTTGTGTATGAACTGGACTTCCCAGCCTTCAATGAACAGTTTGATGTATGGGGTAATGAACTTGTACTCAAAGCTATAAGAAATACTAAAGAATTTCTCGCTGATGCAAAATTAAAAGATGACGAGGTACTGACCCAAATGGAATCTTTTTTGTACCATCAGCATTGGCGAGTTAGAGATAGGGACATGGGGTGCAATAATGGCGAACCTGATGAAGACGACATAAATATTAATGAACTTAACTCAGGTATTGTTTATGAGCGCCGATACGGCATGAGTTGGGTTTTAGGTTATGGTGAGTCGTGGGACGATGTGCCAACAGATACATAATAATTTACGCCTGTACGCTTTAGATTTGACGTGGCTTGCTTCGTTGAGATTTAGCTGGTTGTTAGTAGTTTCGCTCTATTATCCATTTGTATAAAGCTATGACTGGTCTCAATATAAAGGCTCTTAAGTTTAGTGTTATATTGGGGCATATGAACATCAAAAATAAGGCTATTGTTTAGTTTGCTATGATTAGAGTTGGCTTGGATTTAAGAGTTTATTTAAATGTAGGAAGTCCACATATCATTTGGGCTAGGGTATAAATCTGAAATTTAAAATAGCCTTAGGTAATTAGAAGCTTCGCTTCTCGCGTAAGCAAGCTTAGTGCTTACAGATAAAATAAAGCCTAGCGTTTACAGGTAAAGCTTAACCGATGTTTTGTAGACGTGCAGCTTGCTGACGTGACGAGCGTAGCTCGTAATTTATAGTTGATATTGTGCGCTATAAGTCATTAGAAGCTTCGCTTCTCGCGCAAGCAAGCTTAGCGCCTTGTATCTCTCGTTGATAAATGATTAGCTATCATTTATCACATCGAAGTCAGTGAGCTTGCCTTTGCGCCTAGTATTTAATACTGCTCCGTAGATAAAGCCCTGACTTTCTATTCTCACAAACTGAATGGTATCCAAGCACACTTTTATTTAAGTAGATGCTGTATGTACAAGGGGAGTAAGTAGAGATGATGTTTATCGGCATTGATATTAGTAAAGAGAAAATTGATTTATCGTGGTTGAGAGACCAGCTTACAAACAAGATTAAAACAAAAGTCTTTAAAAACAAGCATCAAGACTTTGAGAAAATAGAAAAGTGGCTTTTAAATACAACTAAAAGCGTTGCTAGTGAGCTCGTTATCACCCTCGAACCAACGGGTGTTTATCATGAAGCACTGATGTATTTTTTACATGAGCAAGGCTTTAATATTATTTTAGCGAATACAGGCAAAGCGAAAAAGTATGCTGACGCGTTAAACATAATTCATAAAACAGACAAATCTGATGCAACGATGCTTGCCCACTACGGCTGTGCAAAGCACGCAGTCGTTGATTATTGGCAACCTGAAGCGTTAGAAGTTAGAGAGCTTAAAGCCCTTATCCGTCGTTTAGATGCGCTTGAGAGTAACCGGCAACGAGAAGCTAACCGATTAGAAGCAAGTGAATTCAGCAACGTTTCAGCACGTGTTCGCCAATCGATAAAAGTGATTATCGCATTTTTAGATGACGAAATTAAACAGCTTAAATCTGACATTGATGATCACATAGATAATGAGCCTGGTTTAAAAAGAAACAGGAAACTACTAGAGTCTATACTTGGCATTGGGCATGTATTATCGAGAGAGCTGACATATTTGTTTGCGGCTAAAAAGTTTAATAAAGCCAAAGAAGCAGCAGCTTATTGTGGATTAATCCCACGGCACAATGAATCGGGTAAATTAAAAGGGCGAACAACAATCAGTAAACTTGGGCCAGCCAGAATTCGCTGTAAACTCTACATGGCAGCCATTGTCGCTGGGCAATGGAATAAAAGAATAAAACGACACAAGTTAACATTAATAAATAACGGTAAAACACCGATGCAAGCTGTATGTGCGAATATGAGAAAGCTCATTCATATATGTTTTGGTGTAATAAAAAACCAAGAAGAGTTTAAGCTCCAAGAAAGTTAAGTACGACCTTGAAGCTTAAAATGAGAGATGGTATCTACAGATAAAATAAAGCCTAGCGTTTACAGGTAAGCTGAACCGATGTTTCGTAGACGTACAGCTTGCTGACGTGATGAGCGCAGCTCATAATTATTTAAATCTGAAGTCCCAAAAATAAACACCCACAAAAAAAGCTCACATACTGTGAGCTTTTTAAAACTTACTTAACGCTACTTTTAACTTACTGCTGCTTTTGCGGCGGGAAGTTGCTTAAAATATTAGCGACTGTTTCTTTAATTGATGCTTCGCGTTGCTCAGGCGATTGTTTTTTCTTTAAACGGCCTTCTTTTGCGCCGCGCCATACAAGTTGGTTTGATTCGCGGTCAATAATATCAATTACTAACGTACCCACTTCGTATTCGCGGGCGCTAATGTCGCGTTGAAAACCCGTACCCCAGTATCCCCAACGTGCGCCGTAGCCTACGTTAAAGCTGTCTACTTCTAGCTCTTTATCTACCGATGCATGGTAGTTAACTAGTACGTCAGCTTGGGCTGGGTCTACTAAGCTCATACCTAATGTTTGGCTAAGCTCTTTATTAACGGCAGTACGTACACGTTTTTCCATTAAGCCGTTAATTTGGTAGTTTGTGGTGTCTTTGGTTAGGCTCGCGTTTTCTACCCAAGCAAATGTTTTAAAATTACTAAAGTTGGCTGATTTGTCGTAATCCCAGTCTGGGGTTTGCGTACAGGCTGTAAGTAATGTCAGCGCTGCAACAATAAGTATATTTTTCATTACCTTTGCTCCAATAAAATGCGTTAATTTAAAATAACACACATCGTTTAAATGTGTATTAGTTTAACGTCCTATATTTTAGTTTAGTTGGTTTGCCTTAACGGCCAATTAATTGTGCTCAACTTCAATCCAGTCTTTTTCGTCTACCCAGTTTTGGGCGCCATCTTTTACTGAACGAATAGGTACAATGTAATCACAGCTTACCTGCGGCTTAACCGAGGCAAAAATTGGCACAAAGCCAAAGCTTAGTGCCGTTTCTATGATTGCTTTTTGGTTTTGCGGATCAATGTCGGCCGCTTCATCAATATAAATGGGTATACGGTAAAGGTTTTGTTCCTGATCGCTTAATAAGTAACGAATAAACAACATGCCACATAATAACTTAATAGTAATACGCGTCCCGTTTGAACCGGCTGAATCGATTTTTTCAAAGTGTTCGGTTTCGCCAGCGCGGTTAACCACTTCAAAACGAATATCAAATAAGTCAGTTAATGTAAGGCCTGCTTTGTCGGAGGCAAGTTTTATTAGGTGATCTTTTGCTTCGTTTACCGCGCTTTCGCTGTAAGGTTCTTGGCTTAATAAATCAAGGGTGTCGCCTTGTTCAAACTGATGCGACGTGCTGATAATGGTATCAATACTATCAACCAGCATTTTGCGCGGTATTACGTTAATTTTAAACGCTTGAAGGTTAGAAATACGGTGCTGGCTTATGCCTTTATTAAAGCTGTTCATTTCGCGGCGAAGTCGGTCTAAGTCTTCACGCAAGCCTTTAATCGTGGCGGCTACTTCGGTCAGGGCTACGCGGCCTTGGCGCTCAACGGCATCGCGTTCGTTATCAAGGTTATGAAACGCGCTAATCAACTTTTGGTATTTAGTAAATTCGTCATTTTCGTTATCGAACTTAGTAATGCCCGCGTTATATACATGCAAATAGGTATTACGCACGTTTATGTCAAAGTTGCGCAGCTCTTGGCAGTCTTTATTAAAGTGATGTACTAAGTCGCTTAGGTTATCAAAGTCGACTGTTATATCAATCATATACGGGGTTACTTTACCGCTGTATAAATCAAGCGTGTGGTCAATTCGCTCGCTTTTAACTTGGCGTAGGCGCTCGGTTTGGCGATTAATTTGCTCTTGCTTAGATTTAATTAACGAGCGCCTGTCTGCAATTGAGCCACTATTTTTTTGAATGTCTTGCAGGTAGTCGTCAACTTGTTCGCGCTCTGCTAATAACTGCTCTTTTAGCATAGATTGCGCTTCTACCGACTGCTGCATTACCTCAAATTGCTCTAAGCGTTTTAGGGCGCTCTCTGCGCTCATTAGCTCATCGTAAAGTGCATCTTTTTCTTTTTGTTTATCGGCCACGTTAGCGGCTACTTCGCGCTGTTGTTTAAACTCTTTTAACGAGCGTTCCAGCGCGTCTAGCTGAGCGCTAAGCTGGGCTTTGTTTTCGCCGCTTTGCATTTGCACTGGCGAAAGTTTTTTAAGTTTAATGCTTGCCCCTGGCAGGGTTAGTACACCGCCTTTAACGTTTTCGCTTAATAACGATAAAAATTCCCCAAAGGCGTCTTCATCATCAATGGTTATATCGCCATTGCTGGTGGTGGCAAACGAGAGTATATCGGGGTTTAAAATGCGCGATATTTCTTCGACCTCTTTAAGCGATAGGTCTTCGCGCATTCGAGTAAACAAATTAAACTCAAGGTTTTTAAGCTGCAGTTTTAAGCTTTTAATTTGTTTTTGCGTTTCGCTAATGCGGTAATCAAGCGTGTGCAGGCTTTGCCCTTGTGCGCTGGTAATCGAGTGCGAAAGTGACTCGTAGTCTTGCTTAAGTTGGCCAAGGTTGGTTTTAAGGGTGGCTTTATTTACCAGTTCAAATTCGCTTTTAAGAGCGCTGTAATCTAAAAACCATTGCTCAATTTGGGTTTGCCTGCGTTCTATATCGCGCGATTGCTGTACGTATAAGCTTTGCTTTTGCTCAAACTCGTGTTTTTCGTGCTCTATGTCTTCAAGGGCAATGGCTAGTTCGCTTAGTTGCTCTTCTTGGTATGTATCAAAGTCTATTAATGCTTGATCAATTTTAGGCGCGTAGGCTGCTAACTTACCTTTAAGTACGGTTTGGTTTTCAAGCATTGATTCAAGCGCTGTTATTGGCTCTTGCATTGATTCAAGCGCTTTTAATTCGCGTTTAGCGCGATTTACTTTATCAAACGAGCGACGCCATACCTCGTAAAAGTCCACTTTAGAGTTAGACATATGGCGTTCAAACACACGCAGCATAAAGCGTTTAACATCGCTTGCACCTAATTTGTGTAAGTTAAGAATACGCCTAAAAATTTCTTTGTAAATGGCGGAGTCTTGCACGTTATTAAGCGGGATCATTTTTAAATTAATGTCGCCGTCAAAAGGGGTTGCGCCGCCGGTAAGCAGGGCGTTAAGCTCTTGTGCTTTAAGCTCTATAGGGTTGTAACCTTGCGTTTTTAAATGATTAAACAGCTTGGTAAACTTAATAATGGTATTACCTTGTGTGTACTGCGCTAAATCAAGTTTGCCTTGATAACAAAAGTACTGGTGCGCGTAACCGGCTATTTTACCAAGGCCTGCTACACCAATAACCACCGAGCCATGGGGGAGGTTGGCTTCAAGTAAAATGTACGACTGATCCGATGAAAAATAAAATTTACGGGTTTCATCTAAATCGTGCCCGTCCCATTCGGTTAAGCGTAAATCATTTATTAGCGGAAATTGCAGGGCGTTTATAACCGAGCTTTTACCGGTATTGTTTGGTGCACAAATAGAGCTGCTTTTATCAAGCGGAATAACACACTTTGCATAGCCTGCGGTATTAAGTAGGGCGAGTTTACTTAGTCCGTATAAGTTTTTCATTGCTCGTCCTCTGTAATGTAGGTTTCTTCGTTTACTTCCATAAGTGCATCAATATAGCGGTGAATAGGCGCTTGTAGCATAAAGCCGCCTTCTACTTCGCGGGCAAGGCCTAAACGTACCATGCGCAGGTATACGTCTTTTCGTAAATCTGAGCCCGAAAATATCTCAAGCTGATCAAACAAGTGTTTATTAATTTGCACTAAGGTTTGCATCAGTTCTAAATCGTTTACTTCATCAAATAGGGCACGCATTGGGTCTTTACCCGTATTGGCAAAGTGCTCAATTAAAATGTAAATAGTCAGTGCAATAGCACGGGATATTTTACCCATGTTTGGCGTGCTTTCGTCGCTGGCAAAGTAGTAAAAGCCGCGGCTGTCGTGTTTTAAATCGTGGCCAAGGGCGCTAAATAAGGCGCTATAAGATTCTATGTGCTGGTCAAGCTCTTGCCACATTACGTTGTCTTGTTCGCAAATATGGTAACCCGCACCTAATTTTTTATTAATGGCTTGTAGGTGCGTAAGCTCGTCTAAGTTTATATGTGTCATGTGTTACTCGTCTGCCTGTGTATCTGGCTGAGGCGCAGAATTAAATGGGTATAACGAAAAATGCTGGCCGGCAATTTTTACGCGTGTTTTTTCATCGCTTTGGCTAATGTGAATTTCACTGTCGCTGACTAGTTTTTGATATAAAAATAGCATTTCGTCGGCGTCTAATTCTGGGTAGCTTTCATCTAAAAATTGCAGTAATGGCTGGGGCTTTTTACGTTTTTTATTAAAGTGTTTTGCAAAGCTTGTTTTAACATCGTGGTAATCAGGAATGTTTGGCGTAACAAATGCCGGCACGTCTTGTTGCTCTGGGAGCTGGTATTCTTCGTGTTCAAATTCTACCAAGCTTGCCATATAGGCAACTATATGACGCTGCTGGCCAAGCGAATAACGCTGCGCATCGCTTACAAAATTTGGTTGTACCGCGCTTAGCATGTTGTCTACGCCATTTTTACGCACAAGGCCAAGCACTTTTGCTGCCTGGCGGGTAATTAGGTTATTACGGCGTAGCTCCTCGCGCAGCGGCATAAGCATATCGGCACTTTTGCGTAAGCTTTCTCGGCCAACTAAATGCATTTCGAGTATACGAGTACGCAATTGCTCAAGCATACGTTTGTCGTTGTAGGCTTTGCCTGAGCGTTCAATGTGCTCTATTTGCTTACTTATTTGCTGCTCAATAAGTGTAAAACAGGCATGAAAGTCACCGCGAATATCGACCATTTCAAGCATCGGCTCTATGTATTCGTCAAAGGCTTCTATTACCGCTTTGTAGCGCTTTTGCAAAGATTGCACCGCGTGATCAGATTTAGCTTGCTCAACAATGTTTAAAATAGCGTTTTCGTTGTGCGCGTACAGCTTCATTATTTTACGCACCCGAACATCCATAATGCGGCTATAGCGGCGTAAATCGTCAAAGTCTTCTATTTCGCCAGCATTATCTAATCGGTTTCCTAGGCGTGCTAAATCATCAACCAATACGCTAATTTCTTGTGCTAAACCGAGGTGTTCTTCTTGTAATAAAAAGGTCGCAAAATCGGCAATGGCGCGGTTTATTTCAAGCTGGGATGATTTAGCCAATGGAATAAGTATATCTTGATTGAGCAAACGATTTGTTTCTTTGTAAATGCGCTCGTTAGTCCATGTGGGCTGTTTTTGTTTAATGGCGTTTTGCACGTCTTTGAGGCTAAAGTCGGCCATTTTAAAACGTTTAAATAATAGCTCTAAAACACCCCAGTGTTCGCTAAGGGTGTTAAGCAGCTTTTTAGCTGGGATCATAAGAGGTTACAACATCCTAGTATTATATTATTGAGTTTTTACAAAGGACTCATTATTACGTATTTTACCTGCATATAGTATTCCTTTTTAAGACCATTTAATAATAGTTTTTGCGCATCAGCGGTGCTAAAATCCGCACCAAAATTAGGAACAATCAAATGTGAGTTGTTTGAACGTTCTGTTAAAACTATATCAAAGGTTATTTAACTACCATGGTCCCCTCGATAATTTTAACCCTAATAGCGATTGCCTTTTTACTGATCGTTATAGAAGATATAATTCACGTAAATAAAGCTAAAACAACACTCTTTTTTGGAACGCTTTGTTGGATTATACTTTTTGTTAACCCTCTTCATGGGCAAAGCCCAGCAACTATTCAGCATCTTCTTAACGAAAACATATTAGAAATAGCCTCACTGTGGCTTTTTTTAATGGCCGCTATGACCTTTGTTGCCTATTTAAACTCTAAAGGGTTTATAGAAAACATTGTGCACCGGGTAATGCCTAAAAGCATTAGCGAACGACAGCTTATGTTTTTAGTGGGCGGCTTTGCTTTTTTGTTTTCGTCTATTTCTGACAATGTCACCGCTACGCTTATATCACTTGCTGTGGTTATGTCGTTAAATCTTGAAACTAACAAGCTCATTAAATACGCCACACTTATTGTGTTTGGGGTTAACTCTGGCGGTGTATCGCTAATAACCGGTGATGTAACCACCTTAATGATATTTTTGGACGGCAAGGTTTCTATTGCAAACTTATTACTGCTCATAGCGCCTGCGTTTATAAGTGTAATGCTATTAGCGCTTTTACTCTCTATTGGTATGAAAGGGCAAATAGAGTTTGTGGGCTCGCAAAAAAAACGTATAGAAAAAACCGATATTACCATCGCCATCATATTTTTATCAACCGTGGTAAGTACGTTAACGCTTAGCGTAATTTATAGCGTACCGCCGCTATTAACGTTTTTATTTGGCTTATCGGTAATGTTTTTAGTGGCGCAATTTTTAATGCGCAAAAAAGATATAAACAAAGACATCATCGATTTTGTACGCGACATAGAATACGACACGCTACTGTTTTTTGTGGGGGTGCTGTTACTTGTTGGCGCATTAAAAGAAATTGGTATTTTAAGTAAATTTACCGATTTATATACAGTAATGGCACCTGAGTACGCTAACTATTTAATGGGAATATTATCAGCAGGGGTTGATAACGTACCGCTTACTGCTGCGCTATTAAAAGCAGATATAGTAATGAGCCAGCAACATTGGTTGTCGTTTACCTATGCAACAGGTGTAGGTGGGTCAATGCTTATAATTGGTTCGGCAGCGGGTATTATTGCGATGAGCAAACTTAAAGCACTTACTTTTACTAGCTACTTTAAATTATCGCTGCAATTATTAATTTGTTATACAGTAGGTTATACAGGCTCTTACTTTATGGGTGGTTTTGTTTAATTTTTGCTATAAATGCTTGACAGCTAGACGTCTAAACGATAACTTTCAAAGCCCCGCTACACAGTGGGGTTTTGTTTTATTAGCCACAGGTTAATACAACATTCAGAAGAGGTGCGATACTTAGGTATTTAATGGTAGGTGACGAACGCCCATAACCATTAAAGAGGGAAGTACTCGCCGAGGAAAACAAGGTTACGTCAACCGTGTTTTTCGGTTTATGGGGCTGAATCCCCAAAACTGTCACCAACTTAGGTGGAGAGCTTCTGGCAGCGGACACATCTTATTTGCATTCCTTTGCCAAGTTCTTCTTGTTTTTTAGCGGTTTGGATACCGCGAAAGGAGACGAAATGACTACCCAATCAGTGCCACAAACAGTATCAGGCGCAAAATCAGATTACATCGTTGCCAAATTTGGCGGAACCAGTGTTGCAAACTTTGAAGCGATGAGTCGCTGTAGCGAAATTATTGTTGCAGATAAAAGCGTACGTATTGTAGCTGTGAGCGCCAGTGCCGGCGTAACTAATCACTTAGTTGCACTGTGCAAACCCGACCTTAGTAAAGAGCAGCGCCAAACACACATAGATGGCGTATTGGCTATTCAACAGGCTATTTTAGATGAGCTGTCGCTTGATGCCGATTTAGCCGTAGGTTTTAACGAAACGTTAAAAGCATTTCAAACGTTAGCCCTTGAAACACTTACCACAGATCAACAACACGATGAGCTGCTTAGCTTTGGCGAGCGTTTATCGTCTTATTTATTTGCTCAAGTGCTGCGCTTAAAAGGCTTAAATGCAGATAGGTTTGATGTACGCAAAGTGCTTAAAACCGACAGCCAATTTGGTAAAGCAACGCCCGATGTTGCGGCCACTGCACAAGCGGCTAAAGACCTGTTAATTCCGTTATTAGATGAGCAAGTAATAGTTACACAAGGGTTTATTGGTAGTGATGAATTTGGCCAAACCACAACGCTTGGTCGTGGTGGCTCTGACTACAGCGCGGCGTTATTAGCAGAGGCTATTAATGCTAAAAGTGTACACATTTGGACCGATGTAGTGGGGATTTTTAGCACCGACCCGCGTTTATGCGCTAAGGCAACGCCAATTGCCCGCTTAAGCTTTGATGAAGCCGCAGAAATGGCCACATTTGGTGCAAAAGTATTGCACCCTGCGACTATTTTACCAGCAAGCCGTAGCCATATAAATGTATTTGTAGGCTCTAGCCGCGAGCCAGAGCGCGGAGGAACGTGGATTGAGCGTGAAAAATCGCAGCAGCCAGGTATTCGTGCCGTTACGCAGCGTAAAAACCAAATATTGCTAACGCTTAAAAGCCCAGAAATGTTATTAGCAAGTGGCTTTTTGGCCCGTGTATTTACTATTTTAAGTGAATTTAATATATCGGTAGATTTAGTTACTACCTCAGAAATTAGTGTTGCCATAACCCTAGATAACGCGCCTAATGCCTCGCGACCTGAGCTTGAGCAGGCGTGTTTAGATAAATTGGCCGAATTTTGTCATGTATCGGTTGAAAACAACTTAACCTTAGTGGCGCTTATAGGCTCTGAAATACAGCTACGCCAGCACGAAATGAACCTAATGAACGTATTAAAAGAGTTTAATATTCGATTAATTTGTCATGGTGCAAGTAAGCACAACTTATGCTTTTTAGTAGAGCAAAGCGAATCAGATACCGTGGTACAAGCAATACACAGCCGCTTATTAGAAAGCGCTGCTTAAGCTTTTAAAGCCAAGTTATTCAGTATCCAAGTTATTAAGTATAAAGCACCGCCAGTCGGTGCTTTTTTTATGCGCCACGCTTATATCAAACTCCTCATTGGCAACCGTTATGCTGTTACTCGATGCTGTAAGGTTTAACAAAGAAAATTCATCAAATACATTTGGGCTAAGCAATTGCGCTATTGGGCGGCTAGTTGCTTTAGCGAGTGCCTCTTTTAAGGTCCAAATTCTAAAAAAGCGGTGGGCTTGCTCTTTTATAGCCAAAGGCGCGGTAATTAAGGCAATTTCAGCCTTATGATAAAAATGCTTAGCGAGCTTTTCGAATGGGCGTTTTAAGTTTATTTTTTCAATATCAAAGCCAAACTCCGCCTTAGTAACATTAAGTGCAACGCCAACTAAGCCATGCGAGTGCGAAATACAGGTATTAATAACGGTGTGGTTTATATGGAGCTGTAGTTTTGAGCATTCTTCATTAAAGTGGGTGCTCATTTTATTAAGCGGTATGTGTGCGTATTGGGGCTGAGTATGCTTTGCAAGTTGCTTTAGTAATATACGCGATGCTACATATTCTTGCTTTGCTTGCATGCGTTTACGGCGATTTATAACGCTTAGCTCAAATGGGCTTAGGTACTGGGTTAAATCAAGGTGTTCTACATTAAGTGTGTTGGCATTAAACACTAAAATAGTATTGTTGCTAGGGGGTAAATCGCTATAAAAAGAGGGAGCAACACTTAGGATGTTTTTAAAAAAGTGGTTAGTCATACGCGCTTAAAATAAGTGAGTGCTGTAATTATGAGCGGTTAACAGCGCTTATTTATGCCAAAAGCAATTTTATTACTCAGTTGGCATTAAATATGGTTTAATTCACAATAATCAAAGAATAACAGAATTTGTAGATGTATGGCACAAGTGCGTGATGGATTTCAAAGCCGTTTTGGTTTTGTTTTAGCCGCTGCAGGCGCAGCAGTGGGTTTAGGTAATATTTGGGGTTTTCCTACGCAGGCGGCCAACCATGGTGGCGGTGCATTTTTATTGGTTTACTTTGTAGTTATATTTTTACTTGCGCTACCTGCGCTTTATACCGAACTTTATTTAGGCCACCAAGCGCAAGCAAACCCAGTAAAAGCATTGGGTAATGCGTGGCAAAATACCAACAAAAAAGTAGGGGCTGCCGCAGGATATATTGGCCTTGCGGGCGCTGTGGTTATGCTTAGCTTTTATTCTATTGTAGCTGGGTGGATGCTCTCTTACGCGATAGAGCCTATTACTACATTTTTTGGTTTTACCGCCGCAAGCGAATTTTTACACAGCGACTCTATGGTGCGTAATTTTATATTTACGCCGCTTATGCTTATTTTAACCGCCAGTATTATTTTAAAAGGGGTTAAATCTGGGATTGAAACCTGGTCACGCCGTTTAATGCCATTGTTATTGGTGCTACTAATAGGCTTAATTTTTTATATAGCCAGTTTAGAAGGCGCCAGCGAAGGGTTTGCTGCTTATTTAATTCCTAATTTTAGCCAAGTGCTTGACCCAAATTTAATCATTGCTGCAATGGGGCAGGCGTTTTTCTCGCTCTCATTAGGGGTTGGCTGCATGATGATTTATGGCTCGTACCTGCAGCCAGATGCAAACCTGCCAAAACTAACTGCAAGCGTTGCACTGCTTGATACCAGCGTGGCATTTTTAGCAGGTTTACTGATAGTGCCTGCAATTTATGTAGCGCAGCATAACGGGGTAGAGGTGTTTAGCGGCGGAAAACTTATAGGTGAAGGGCAGCTTATATTTGCTATTTTGCCTGAGCTTTTTAGTACCATGGGCGAAATTGGCTTACTAATTGGGTTACTGTTTTTTGTACTTATGTCGATTGCATCGGTTACATCGACTATTTCTACCACAGAAATACCGGTAGCGTTTTTAGTAGAAAACCACCGCGTAGATCGTACTAAAGCAACGTGGGCCGTTAGCCTAGTGGTGTTAATATGCGCTAGTGCAATAATATTAAACTTTGAGTGGCTATTTGGTTTAGTAATCATGCTATTTACTCAGTACCAACTACCACTTATGGGGCTATTTTATTTTATAACCGCAGGTTGGATGTGGAAACGCGGTAATAAGCTTCATAAAGCCAGCACCGGCACGCATTACTGGTTTGCTCAATACATTCGTTTTGTGTGCCCAGTATTAATGACTCTTGTTTTTGCAAACGTTGCGTTTGGCTAAAGTATTTTAAGCTTTACCCGTTATGTAAATAGCAAAACGGGTAAAGCAAATTAATGGGCCGCGGCTTTATAAAACCTCATTGGTTAAAGGTCTCTGTTCATTAATTTCTATTGCGTTTTGTATGGTGGTATTGGCAATTTCGCTAAGGGCTTCTTGAGTAAAAAAGCCTTGGTGGCCAGTTATTAATACGTTTTTAAAACTAACTAAGCGCGAGAATATATCGTCTTGGTTTATCTCGTCGCTATGATTTTTAAAAAATAGCTCCGACTCCTGCTCGTACACATCAAGCCCTAAATACCCTAGCTTTTTAGTTTTAAGCGCATTTATACACGCTTTACTATTAAGTAGCGCACCGCGCGAAGTATTAATTAGCATTACCCCAGGTTTCATTTTATTAAATGCATCGGCGTTTATTAAATGGTGTGTTTGCTCATTCAGTGGGCAGTGCAGTGAAATTATATCGCTTTGAGTAAGCAGCGAATCTAAATCGGTAATGGTGTAATTGCCAGGTGTTGCATAAGGGTCGCACACTAAAACATGCGCGCCAAAGCCATTTAAAATATTACAAAGGGCAAGGCCAATTTTGCCACAGCCTATAATGCCAACTGTTTTGCCGTGTAAGTTAAAGCCTAATAAACCGTTTAAATCAAAGTTGTCTTCGCGTACGCGGTTATAGGCTTTATGTGTTTTACGGCTAAGGGTAAGCATAAGTGCAACACAGTGCTCAGCTACGGCTTCTGGGCTGTATGCGGGCACTCGTAATACCTTAATGTTGTGTGCTTTGGCAGCCACTAAATCAACATTATTAAACCCTGCGCAGCGAAGTAAAATAGTATTAATTCCTTGCTCAGCAAGGTGCTCAATAACGAGGGCGTTAACCGTGTCGTTTACAAATACACACACAGCATCAAACCCTTCAGCAAGCAGGGCTGTTTGCTCATTCAGTGCTTGCTCAAAGTAACAAATCTCTATTTGAGGGTGTTTGTTAATACTGCGCTTAAAAAAAGGCTGCTCGTATTTTTGCGTACTAAAAAAAGCAATGTTCATATTATTTACTCCAAAGCCTAGCTGTTATACCAATGCGTATAATCAAGCGTTCTATTTTGAGGATATAAAAACGCGTTGATAGTAAGGCAAAAAATTCGCTATTTAGTTGTTCTCGGCAATTGCTCCTACATTGCTCTACCTTCTGCATCCATGCAGTCGTAAATGAGAGTTTTTTAACGCAGATAGCGACACGTTTAGCCCCTAAAAATGATTTAGTATTATTGCCGATTGGTATTATACGTAACCTTAAACTAGTTTAATAAAGCATGCTTGAGTAACCACCCGTTTATTGATTTAGAATAATTAAGCGCCTTTTAATGCATTAAAGTTGGGTATTATTTTTGCGTTATTTAAATTATTAGCGTTTAGTGCGCTAGGTAAATTTGCCTCAATGACCTGTTTAAGCGTTTCGGGCTTGGTGCGCGGCGCATAACGTGCAACGAGCTGGCCTTGTGGGTTAATTAAAAACTTGGTGAAGTTCCACTTTACTGCGCGGTTTTGCGAAATACCACGGGTATGCGACTTTAAGTAATTAAACAGCGGATGCGCCTCGGGCCCATTTACCATTACCTTACCAAACACTTTGAACGACACGTCAAATTGTCCTTGATAAAAGTCTTTAATTGCGAGGTTATCAAGCGGCTCGTTTTGGCCAAATTGATGACACGGAAACGCTAAGATAGTGAAACCGCTATTTTTATATTCTTGATAGAGCTTTTCTAGCGAACTTAATTGCACCGAAAAATTACACTTACTTGCTGTATTAACAATAAGTACTGTTTTGCCTTTTAGCTGGCTAAGCGCAAAGCTTTCGCTGTTGTACAAAGGGGCACTAAATTGATAAATACTATCCATGGTTACCTACTTATTTCCTTACGTTGGAAATTTATAAAGACTTAATTCGCTTTTTAAGCAGCCGATTGACATAATCGGGCATAGTTTCTAAGTTAGCAGGAAAATAAGGCACTTTTATGTCAATCAATGTTGCATTTATAGGTTTAGGGGTAATGGGTTACCCAATGGCAGGGCATTTAGCAAAAGCGGGCTTTAATGTGTGTGTATATAACCGCACTCAAGCAAAGGCGCAAAGCTGGGTAGATGAGTATGCAGGAAGCTTTGCTACCACGCCGCGAGAAGCTGCTAATAATGCTGATATTGTATTTATGTGTGTAGGTAATGACGATGACTTACGTGCGGTTGTTTATGGTGAAAATGGTGTTTTAGCGGGGATGGCCGTTAATAGCATTTTGGTTGACCATACTACTACATCGGCCGAAGTAGCCCGTGAAGTAGCAGAAAAAGCAGTCTTGCAAAATATAGATTTTATAGACGCGCCCGTATCAGGCGGACAAGCAGGTGCTGAAAACGGCGTGCTTACAGTCATGGCAGGCGGTAACGAAGCTGTTTTCACTAAAGTGCAACCCGTAATGGCGGCATATAGCCGTTTTAGCCAGTTATTAGGCGATGTGGGCGCAGGGCAGTTATGTAAAATGGTTAATCAAATTTGTATTGCCGGCGTAGTGCAAGGCTTAGCCGAGGGCTTACATTTTGCTAAACAAGCAGGGCTTGATGGTGAAAAAGTAATTGAAACCATTTCAAAAGGGGCTGCGGGTTCGTGGCAAATGGAAAACCGCTATAAAACAATGTGGGCAGGTGAGTACGAGTTTGGTTTTGCCGTAGATTGGATGCGCAAAGATTTAGGCATCGCGCTTGATGAAGCTAAAAACAACGGCGCTACGTTACCTATGACTGCAATGGTTGATCAATATTACGCCGACGTACAAGCGCTTGGCGGGGGCCGATACGATACATCAAGCTTACTAGCACGCATTGAAGCACTGCACAAAAAATAACGTTTTGAGTATATCAATGTAAACGCGCAGCTTGCTTGCGTGATGGGCAAATCCCGTAAAGTGATTTATTCACAAAGAGGGTAAGAGGCGCTGCGCTTTTAGAGGTAGTGATAGTTCTAACAAGATTATTGTTGGTCTGTATGTTTTCTCATTTTTTCCTCATTCGCTTCTCTTTGTGGATTATTTTTTATTTAAAAGCTGCGCTTTTCACGTGAGCAAGCTCTACCTCTACCACGCTGGTGTAGATATGGGTTTTACTTGTAGATGCGAAGTTTGCTTACGTGACGGGCAAAGCCCGTAAAGTAATTTATTCACAAAGAGGATAAGAGGCGCTTTGCTTTTAGAGGCAGTGATAGTTCTAACAAGATTATTGTTGGCCTTTATGTTTTCTCATTTACTTCTCATTCGTTTCTCTTTGTGCAAAAAATTTTGGCTTTGATTGTAGTAGTAAAGTTATATAAAACAAAAAACGCGACACTTTATAGCTAAAGTGTCGCGTTTTAAAAGTGTTCTACACAAACTTAAACTAAATTACATGCTTTGCGCGTAGTTATACAAAGCCTTTAAGATGGTCAGGTTTTTTTCGCTGTCGTCGTGCTCATGGGCCAAGTTCTCAAGGGTGATCATAAAATCTTGTGCACTAATTGAGGGTTGATCTTCTCCGTGCATTAACTTGTTTTGGCAATACTGACGCCATTGGTCAAGCTCTTGCTGGTTTAGCGTTTCTGGCCAGTTTCGTGCACGGTATCTAAACAGTAATGTATTGAATTTTTTATCTTCAAAATCTAAATTTAAGCCCGCTAGCTCGTCTGGTTTAGCATCGCGAATAATCGCAAATTTAGCTTTGTCGGCGTGGCTTGTAAAGCCATCGTAAAGTAAGTAATCAACGTTAGTGGTCGCGCTGTAATCGCCTTTTTCGTTAAACACCTCAGTTACTTTATCGCGAAGCTCGGTATTGGCTTTTAAAATAGCTAAATTAGCGAGGCATTGCTCGCGGTCAATGCCTAAACGGGCTGCGTTTTCAGGCAATAACGTTTTAGCAGGCGCTAAAATAGGGCACTTGTTTAAATGCACCAATTTTAAACCAACAGGTAAATCACCCTCGGCTAAATCAACGCGTTTGGTGTATAAACGATTGCGTAACTCTTCTACGTTTAAATCAAGCAATACTTGCGGGCTTTGGGTTAAATCAAAACAAATAACCGCGTTTTTATTTACCGGATGAAAGCTCATAGGCGCTACCCACGTAGTACAGCCCTGCGTTGCAGGAATACGCGATGATGTGTGTACCAGCGGCGTCATGTTAAATACATCAACTAACTCGCCAAGCGCTTTTTTATTACGCAGCCCAAAAAAGAAGTTATAAAGCTTTGGTTGTTTTTCTTTTATAAGTTTAGCCAGTGCAATAGTGGCAGTTACATCGCTTAGCGCATCGTGAGCAGCGGCGTGTTCAATGCCATTAGCTACCGTTAAATGCTCAAGCTTAAAGCTCGGGCTGCCGTCTTCTTTTAACGGCCATTCAATCCCCTCAGGGCGCAGCGCATAACACGCACGTACTAAATCAATAATATCCCAGCGGCTGTTATTGTTTTTATATTCGCGCTCGTACGGGTCGTAAAAGTTA
>NZ_DJHW01000091.1:0-30014 GCF_002433295.1 Pseudoalteromonas sp. UBA6610
TCTTAACTGATCGGCATTAGCCTACTTAGGCCCTTTTTAGTATTTGCGTGTTAGGTTAGGTATTAACACTCACAGCTTGTAAAGACTCACTTTGATAACAGCCTAAAACGCGCACATATTGAGTATGCTCTTTTAGCTCCTCTAAGGCATGTTGTACTTGGCTATCGGCAAGGTTTGCTTCTAAGTCCACATAAAACACTTCTTCCCACGGGTTACCCGGTACAGGACGAGACTCTAGTTTAACTAAGTTTATTTGATGTTGTTTAAACACCATTAACGCATCAGCCAATGAACCTGCTTGTTGTTTAGTGGCCATAATAAGGCTGGTTTTAGTCGGTATTTGTTTAGATACCTGCAGAGGTTTGCGCGCCACCACGATAAAGCGGCTGTGGTTTTCACTTTGATTCGCAAGGTTTGATTTAATCACTTCAAGGCCAACGTTTTTACCTGCCTGCGCTGAGCCAATAGCCGCACTATTTGGCGTATTTAAAGCTGACTGTAGAGCACTTGAGGTTGAATCACAGGTTTCATGTTGTAAATCACCGAGGCCTTGTAAAAAGCGACTACATTGAGCAAATGGCTGAGGATGGGCATAAATTTTAGTTAATTGGCTTAATTCAGTATCTGGGGTGGCAAGTAAGCAGTGCTCTACACTGTGTGTAACTTCACCTACAATTGATACTTGAGCATGTTGTAATAAATCAAATACTTCGTTAATACTGCCCGAGCTGGTGTTTTCTATAGGCAGCAAACCAAAATCTGCTTGGCCATTTTCTACTTTGCCCGTAATTTCATCAAACGAGGTACAGCCAATTTCGACTAACTTGCCAGGGCGGCGGCTAAAGTATTTATGACATGCTAGCTGACTGTACGAGCCTTGCCCGCCTAAGTAAGTAACGCGATGTGTTTCGCTTAATGCATCGGGGTTTAAGTTTTTTTGCAGCATGGCCTGTTGATGCAGCACAGAGTCTTCCAAAATGGTTTGAAAAACGTTATTTACATAATACGCATCTAGACCAAGCGACTTGCCATAACCAATCAGCTTTTCGAGTAAGGCTAGTTCGCGCGCTTCATCACGAATCGGTTTGTTATTCGCAATTTTATACTCAACAACACCGTGGCTAATACGGCGGCGCTTAGCTAATAACACCAATAGATCGGAGTCTATTTCGTTAATGTCGTGTCTGAGCGCGTTTAAAACATCGTTGGTCATTTTGGTTTCCTCATTCCAAAAATAAGTTGCTTAGTGCAACTAAAACAAAAAAGCCTCCCAAGTGGGAGGCTTTGCTATTCGATTGATTTTATCTCACAAACAGTTCAGCCTCTTTTATATAAAGAAGCTAAAAAAAGAAAAAAAAGTGCAAGATAAGATAATTTTCATGCTGTTAATGTATGAGGTGTTACTAGCAAAGTCAACAAGCAAGCCAGTTTAAATAGACATAATGAATAATTATCAGCTCCTAGCTAACATTTAGATAAAATTTACAAATAGTTTATAAATATGAATAGGGATCTGGTATATTTCAGGTATTAGCTAAAAATAACAACAACTAAAATAGTAAGGTTGGCCTGTGGTGTATAGACGCCCTCCATCGCGTTTTGGACTAAATTCTTTAAGTGTAAAGCTGTCGTTGCTTATATCTGCAATTTGTTTAATTGCCGGTGTGTGCGCTGCCGCGCTGATGCTTAAATCTGAAGAGAAACAATTAGTTTTCGAAGAGCATGAAGTACTTAAAAGCTCCACCGAATTACTTATCAGGCAATTTGACGCACTAATCAAAACAAAATCAGCCGTTGCCAAACAGGCTAATAATGTTGTGTCAGAGCAGCTATTTAGTGATAGTTCAGCAATCAATTTATCTAACAAAACCCAGTTACAATTTAATAGCGACGGCACTATACGCAGTGCATCGAGCGACGGCCTTTCAGCCGCATTTCTTCCTCAGCAGCATTATTCTCCTTTTTATAAGCGTTTATTTAATAACTCAGAGTCGTTATGGAAAGTCATTTCACCAACCTTAATTCACGACTTTTTTAATTTTTATATGATCACCAAAGACGATTTCATCCGTGTCTCGCCTCCCAATTGGGCGTTAAACGCACCGGCTGAACTCAGAGGCTCTAATGGTGCAACATTTAAGTATGTACAAAGTGATTTAAACCCCAGCAGAGAACCTGTGTGGTCTAAGGTTTATTACGATAAAGTATGGCATAAATGGGTTATTAGTTTGCTTGTCCCTTTGTATGTTGATAATGAATTTTTAGGGGTGACCGGCAGCGATATAGATTTAAACACGCTGATTTCATTTTTACCTGTGGGCGATAAAGAAAAACATTTACTGGTTTTTGATAAAAAAGGCCAACTGCTTGCTCACCCGAGTCTTAACCCAGCGCTACAAGCAAGTTATGGCAGCAAAGATAAAACAATAACAACAAACGAATTCGTTAATCCGCAATTGCAAGCCATTATAAATGAAGCAATTACCATGAAATTACCAGAGTATGCTAATTCGTTTGTACAAAATGATGAAGCACACATTATTAATATTCGTAAAATTGATAAATTAGACTGGTATATTGGGGTTTATAAAAAACGCTCATCAACGCTCTCTGCTCTGCAAGATTTAAAACTGAAGTTCTTTGGCTTGTTTGTGCTTTATGCGGTCTTGGTTGCCTTATTGTTACACCAAGCGCTGTATCAGCTAGTGCTTCGCAGAATTCACACATTAGTACATGCAGTTACTGGTTTTGGTAAAGGGCAATTACTAACCGAATTCCCGCCAGAGAACAAAGACGAAATAGGCACGCTAAACGGCTCATTTAGAGATATGACCGTAGAAATTCGTAAGCTTATAGATGGGTTAAACCAGCGAATTACAGAAAAAGAAATTGCCGAGAAAGCCGCTAATAGGCTCTCTAAAGCCGTTGCCTTCTCAGGAACCGGTGTGGTGATCACCGATGAAAACTTTGTTATAGAATACGTTAATCCCAAAATGCTGGAGATGACAGGCTACCCAGAGAGCCACTTTAACCGCGCGCCGCTGTTGAATATTATCGCATCTGAGATGGCCATTTTGGTTGAAGATATCAATATCGACCTTCGCAGTAGAAACTACTGGCGTGGTGATACCTTGATTCAGGGCAATGATAAACAGCCTATTTGGGTATCGTTAAGTGTTTCTCCTATTCGCGAAGACGGCGGTGAGATCACCAGTTATGTAGCCTCCGCACAAGATATTTCGTTTGTTAAAGAAAGCCAGCGCAAAATGGAGCAGCTTGCGTACTTTGACACGTTAACGGGCTTAGCAAACCGAACATTTTTTAGAATGCAGCTGCGTAAATCAATGGCTTTGGCTGAGCGCGGCCATTATGCGTTTGCACTTTTTTACTTTGATTTAGATGAATTTAAGCGCATTAACGATACGTTAGGCCATGATGCAGGCGATCAACTACTAATTGAAGTTGCTAACCGCCTTAAAGCACGCTTACGCGCCGAAGATACAATTGCCCGCCTAGGGGGCGACGAATTTGCTGTATTACTCAGTGGTATTGAAAGCCAAGAGCATGCCAGTGATGTCGCAAATACTATTCAAAAAACACTTAATGTGCCTATAAAGCTTGGCAATAACGAAGTAATAGTCAGCGCTAGTATTGGTATTACAATGGCCCCTTACGATAGCCTAGAAGAAGATCAGCTTTTAAAACATGCTGATTTAGCAATGTATGAGGCAAAAGCCAAAGGGCGTAATACTTACCACTTTTATAGCCAAGAGCTTAACGCGGCTGCCAATGAAAGGCTGTTCATTGAAAACGAATTACGCCATGCAATTAAAGAAAAACAGTTTGAGGTTTATTATCAGCCGCAAATAAACTCATTAACTCAGCACGTTGTAGGCTATGAAGCGCTACTACGCTGGTTCCACCCAGTAGAAGGGCTTATATCGCCGACCAAGTTTATTCCTATTGCTGAGGCAACAGGGCTCATTGTAGAACTCGGTGAGTGGGTATTACAGCAATCGTGCGAGTTTGCCGTGCGTTTAGCGCAAGATGAACGAGATAACAACGTATCTATTAATTTATCGGCACGTCAGTTTAAAGACGCTAATTTAGTGCCCATGCTCAGCAGTATTATTAAACAAACAGGGGTAAGTGCTAAGCGGTTACACTTGGAACTTACCGAAAGTATGCTAATGGGCAATGTTGAAGCTGCCATTACGCAGTTACACGAACTAAAAGCACTGGGTATTTCAATATCGATTGATGATTTTGGTACTGGTTATTCGTCGCTAAGTTACTTAAAACGATTCCCGGTCGACATATTAAAAATTGACCGCTCGTTTGTAAAAGATATCCCTGCAGATTCTAATGACATGGAAATTACCGCCGCTATTATAGCCATGGCGCAAAAGCTTAAATTAGACGTAGTTGCAGAAGGGGTTGAAACGATTGAACAAGTAGAGTTTTTGCAAAATAATAATTGTTATATTGTGCAAGGGTTTTATTACAGCAAACCGATTGCTGAGAGCGAACTGCCAGCGTTATACAAAAAACTAAACGATACGCCTAACATTGCTAGTAGCAAATAAAAGATTGCGGGTTTAGCCACCCGCAATTTTTACTTTAAATTTAAGGGTTTCTAAAATCCCTTTTAATTTTTCGCGATCATCGCCTTGAACTTCAATAATGCCTTCTTTTACCGCGCCACCTTGGCCCATTTTACTTTTTATGGTTTTAGCTAGCTTTTTTAGATCGTGCGCTTTTGGATCTATACCAACAACCAACATCACACCTTTACCTTTTCGGCCCTTAGTTTGGCGCTCTATGCGGATAAAGCCATCTTTAAATAGTTTTGCAGTGGGTTCTTGCTCAACCTTTGGCTGGCTAATTCGGCCCATATCGGTTGAATATACTAAGCGGTTATCACTCATAATTTACCTAAATAAACGTTTTTATTGATGTATTAAATAATAACAAATTTGCTGGCGAGTGTTTTTATTTTTGCTAAATACTTTTAACAGGTTATATTTAGGTCAAAGGAAATATTATTGGAGTTTATAATGAGTTTAACAAAGAGTTTATCGGTTGATGAAAGTACTTTAACGATACAAATTAAAGGCAAATTTGACTTTAATTTAGTGCAATCATTTCGCCAAGCCTATGCCCAAATTGAGCCTAAAACAAATAAAGTGATTATCGATTTAAGAGAGACCGACTACATGGATAGCTCTGCTCTTGGTATGTTGCTTAACATGAAAAAAACCATTGAAAGCCAGGTACAAACAATAGAGATCAGTAATTGTCAGCCTCAGCTTAAAAAAATACTGCAAATATCACGTTTTGATAAGAAGTTTGATATTAACTAATGACCCACGTACTTATTGTTGACGATCAGGCGCTTAATCGCATCCTGCTCGAAAAAATGCTGCTCGAAGAAAACTATAAAATATCAATTGCGTTTAACGGCCTAGAAGCACTTGAGGTGTTAGAAAAAGAAGCGATTGATATTGTTCTACTCGATGTACTTATGCCGGTAATGGATGGCTTTGAAGCTGCAAAGCTGATTAAGCAGCGATACAACGACGTTTATCTACCCATTATTTTTATTACTTCGCTTGAAGATCAAAGCAGCTTTGAGCGTTGTTTAGAAGTAGGCGGGGATGACTTTATTCAAAAGCCGTTTGAAAAAGTAATTTTAAACGCAAAAATTAAAGCGCACAGTCGTACGCGCGAATTAAGTAAAAAAGCCCATCAACAAAACACCTTACTTGAGTATCATCGCAATCAAATAGAGCGCGAGCACGAAATAATTGAGCACATTTTTAATAACTCGCTCGAAAACCAAGATAAGTTTAAAGACCATTTAGACTTTAGCCTTTCTCCTGCTTCTATGTTTAACGGTGACATGTTTTTAGTCGCGCAAAGCCCAATAGGCAATTTATATTGCATGTTGGGTGATTTTACCGGGCATGGGTTAGCGGCCGCGATTGGAGCATTACCTGCATCACGGGTGTTTTACACTATGGTGCAAAAAGGCATGGCTGTTAACGATATCGCCTCTGAGATCAATATATTACTGCATAATTTACTGCCAGAGCACATGTTCTGCGCGGCGACTATTATTGAGCTCAGTGCCTCGGGCAAAAGTATTTCAGCATGGCTTGGTGGCTTACCAGATGCGTACTTAATAAATACCGATGGTGAAGTAAAGCAAACGCTTGAGTCGCAACACATGGCACTGGGGATTTTAGACCGCGATGAATTTGAATATGAGCTAATTAATTTAGAAGTTGATAAAAACACCCGTTTAGTGCTTTCAACCGATGGCATAATAGAAACTAACAACGACGCCGATATTTTTTACGGTGAGCAGCGCTTTTTAGCAGCACTTAAAAGCAAGCCGATGATCAGCAGTCAGCGTGTTATAGATAATGTAAATACCTTTGCCAATGGCAGTGAGCAATTAGACGACTTAAGCTTAGTGCTGCTTAATTGTTTGCCGCTAACCCCAGAGCCTGAGGCCAAAGAGGCGTATTCTAATTTGGCATTTAACTTTTCACTTAGCTTGAACGCGCAGCAAATTAAATGCACAGACCCTGTGTATGATGTTGTTAATGTATTAAGCAGTGTTGAGGGGCTTAGGTCGCATCGCTCAAATATATTTTTATTGCTTTCTGAGGCGTATAACAATGCACTTGATCACGGCGTGTTAGGCCTTGATTCAGACATAAAAAAACAAGACGATGGCTTTTTTAAATACTATGAATTAAGAGAGCAAGCACTGAGTAAAATGAAAGAGGCGATGATTATTATTGATATGCGTTATTGCCCAGATACCTTGTGCTTGTACTTTATTATTTGTGACTCGGGTAGGGGGTTCTCAAGTGACTCTTCTACACGTACCGAACTCAACGCAGAGTTTGGCCGTGGCTTATCGTTACTCGAAGAAGTGGCAGAAAAAGTCACGTATAACGCAAGTGGTAACCAAGTCGAAATGTGTTACAAGTTGCTATAGCTCAGAAAAAATTTCCATGTTATTATCTAGAAAATTTTAGATGTATGGATGGCCAAATGATTTCTTCTTACCTTGATATTGCGCAATTAAATATAGACCCACAATTAATTGCCAAAGAGCTAGAGCAGCTAGAACAGTATATTGCTGAAAGCGCGCTGCCGTCTGTACGTTGGGAGTATCAAATTCCTGAACTCGGTGAAGGCGGTGCGTGTAGTTTGTTTGGTTATTTACAAGATGAGCCATTTAAACTTACTGAACACGTGAGCGCGACTTCACAAAACGAGCAAAAACTAGCAAACCTACAAAATATAGTTAATTACATAGAGCAGCAAACACAGGTCGATTGGTATGGTATTTATCAAGCGGTTGATACTGCGCAGGGTCCGCAATTATTAAAGCTGGCGTATCAAGGTGCGCCAAGCCGTCCACTGTTTCCTCTTACTGAAGCATTTGCAGCAGGCAGCAATAATGTACAAGTTGCATTGTCTAAGCGCGGGCGTGTAATTAACAACGTAGAAAACTATTTAGCACAAGGTGGCGAGTATTATACGTGCGACCCTAAAGTGAAAGCTGAAACCTGTTTACCCTTATTTAATGAGCAACATGAATGCGTCGGTATTATAGATGCAGAGGCATTTAGTAACGACTTTTTTGATAGCCGTACACTGGCTGTATTAGTTGCGTGCTGCATTAAAATTCCTCACTTTCTAGTGTAAATATCACTAGCCAATAAGGTAAGCTTTTATGTTAAGCTTACTACAACAGCCAACCCCTAATTAATGATAAGAGATAGCTAATGTTCTCAGAATTAAAACCATTACCAACAGATCCTATTCTTGGCCTTATGGCAGCCTATAAACAAGATACAAACCCTAACAAGATTGATTTAGGTGTAGGTGTCTATAAAGATGAGCAAGGCAACACACCGGTATTAAAAGCGGTAAAAAAAGCTGAAGCATTTCGTTTAGAAAACGAAACAAGCAAATCTTACATTGGTTTAGCGGGTAACTTAGACTACTGTCAAAAAATGGAAAACCTATTACTAGGTGAGCACCAAGCACTTTTAGCAAACCGCGTACGTACTGCACAAGCACCAGGTGGTACAGGTGCACTTCGCGTTGCGGCTGAATTTGTTAAGCGTTGCAATAAAGACGCAACAGTGTGGGTAACTACGCCAACATGGGCAAACCACATTAGCTTGTTTGAAGCTGCGGGCTTAAACGTTAAAGAATACCCGTACTACGATTACGAAAACAAAGATTTATTGTTCGACGACATGATAAACACCCTTAAGCAAGTACCAAAAGGGGATATTGTGCTACTTCATGCTTGTTGTCATAACCCAAGTGGTATGGACTTAAACGAGACACAGTGGAACACTGTTGCTCAGCTTGCAAAAGAAGTTGGCTTTACACCACTTATTGATATTGCTTACCAAGGCTTTGGCTCGTCACTTGAAGAAGATGCACGTGGACTGCGCATTTTAGCTGATGCAGTAGAAGAGCTAATTATTTGTTCATCATGTTCTAAAAACTTTGGTTTATACCGTGAGCGTATTGGTGCGTGTTCAATTATTGCAAAAGACACTGCAACCGCTGATATTTCAAATTCAGTACTATTAAGCGTTGTTCGTAGTATTTACTCTATGCCACCAGCACACGGTGCTGACATTGTAAACACTATTTTAAGCAGCACAGAGCTTACACAAATGTGGCACAGTGAGCTTGATGAAATGCGTAATCGTATTAATGGTTTACGTAGCTTAATTAAAGAAAGCTTAGCAGCAAAAGAGATAGATCAAGACTTTTCGTTTATTGAACGTCAACACGGTATGTTTTCTTTCTTAGGTATTAATAAAGAGCAAATTGCGCGCCTACAAAAAGAATACGGTATTTACATTGTTGGTTCTAGCCGCGTAAATGTAGCGGGTATTAGTGATACTAACATTGAGTATTTCGCAAACGCCGTTGCTGACGTTTGTAAATAACGCTTTTACTTAGCAGTAATAAAAAACCGCCCAGCCTAAACTTTAGGCTGGGCGGTTTTTTTAGCTGTTATTTATACCAATTAGCTAATACCAATCTGCAATAATACTTAATCATTTTACGGGCTAAACGTGTCGCTACCTGCGTTAAAAAGCTCTCATTTAGAACACCTAAATAGCGAATTTTTTGCCGAACTATCAACACGTTTATCCTCCCTCAAAGTAGATCACTTAATTAAGCGAATTGGTATAACTATAATTACAGCACTATTCGCTATCGATTAAGTCTTCTACGCCTACAATCAGCCATGGAGCATCTGAGGTGGTAGCACGCTCAAGGTGCCAAATCTCTAAAATAGGCTCTTCTTTTTTATCGTCTAAGTCGCGGTATTTGCCTTTAAATTGCACACTTACTTGCCACGAATTTGCTGTTGTTTCAGCGCGTACAAGCTCGGCATCAATAAACATCACCTCAGTCGCTACCCGTTCAATCGCTTCGCGCTCAGTTTTAAACTCTTGAGCTAACGATGGGCTTAAATACTCAGCCATCGTGGCGTAATCTGCATTATTCCACGCAGTTTGCATAGTGTGATAGTGGCTACGTGCGCCTTGTAAAAAGCCATTTACGTCAAAATTAGGGGGTAAATTGAAAGGTACTTGCTCAGTGTGTGCGCTTTGCTGGGTAAAACCACTGCTGGTAGGTTGCTCTGTGGCTGCTTGCTTAAAAGCAGTGTGCCCCGTAGCGTGAGTACCGGCTAATTGCGGGGAGTGGCGAGCGCGCATAAACCCCGTAATAAGTTTAAACAAAATAAAGGCAACGCCTGCTAATAAAATAATTTCTAATAGCTGCATGCCCTCGAAGTTATCTCCTAGCATAGCGGCAATTAAACCGCCGGCTAACAGTCCGCCTAATACGCCGGCCATAATGCCTTTTTTACTGCTTTTTGTCTTGGCTGCAGGTGCTGTGGTATCGGCTTTTTGCTTTTGTGTGGTTTGTTGTGTTGCTGGGGTTGTACCGCGTTTACTACTACCAAACTTTTTGCGTGCGTGTGCATCAAAACTTGCTGTACACAGTAGTGCAAGTAATGAAAATATAACGATGATGTTCTTCATGTAATTCCCTAAGTTAAACTGAGCGGTGAGTATAATTAACTTTTCAGTAAAAATTAATAATTACATTTAAAATCAATTGTTTTGGATGAAAAGTGAGCGCTGAATAGGCACAAAAAAACCGCTCAGTGTTACTCAGCGGTTTTTAGTCGTTAAGCGCTAGTTACAGCCAGCGAATAGCATTGGTAACCCGTTCGTTGTACACATTAATTGGCGCGCCGGTATTAGCCACTAAAATAGTATCGGCTTTATCGCCTCGATTAATATGACCTGCAAAGCGCGCATCATGAAAATCATCTTCGCCAAACCCAAACGATTTATTCTCAGAAGGAACAATAAAGACCGTCATTGGGCCAAAGTCCGACTCAAAAATTAAGTGCAGACCTTTTTCACCTTTAAAGTCGCAAAACATCGCATAAGTAATTTTACCTGGCAGCTCTTCTATATGAGCGCCTAGCAGTGCAAGCTTATCGTTAACGCTTTGTAGGCTAATAGCATTGGTTTTTTCAAGGGCGGTAATTTCATGGTAAACATGGGTTAAAGCATGTTCGCCTGCTTCATGGGCAATGTGTTGCTCTGTGCTAAAAAAGAATGCGCCAATAGCTACAAAAAAAGATGCGGCTAGGGCTAAGTGAACACGGTCAAACTTAAAACGTGAGCGTGCATCTACAACGTTATCCCCAGTTGCTTGCTCTTCTTGCATTGCTTTTTCTTTTAACGAGGTGTTTAAAAGAATACGCTCAGCAAGATTGTCAGGCACAGGCACATCTAACGCATCTTGAATTTGTTTATCAAAGTCTTTCATATCGCTTATAAAGTTTTGTCGCTCAGAGCTCTCTTTAGCAAACTCTAAAAGCTCCTTATCTAAATCGTTTGGCTGCGCAATAGTGCGTCGACGAAACTCAAGTTCATCCATTATTTTGATGCCCCTTTAAGTTGTTCATCATCACGGCTTAAAGCCTCTTTAAGTTGGTTTCTGGCACGGTATAAACGAGTCATAACCGTGTTTTTATTTAAATCGAGAATCTCTGCTATTTCTTCACCAGAGCACCCCATAACAACTTGCAGAAGTAAGGGTTCTCTGTATTCATCAGATAGCAGCGCAATTTGGCGTTGGATAACCGTTTGCTCCATTTCATCATCTAACGAATGGCTGGTTTCATCGACAAGTGTATCGTTTTCTACATCGCTGTAGTCAAACTGCTTGCGCTCAAAGCGACGTGCATTTTCTCTACGCAAAATAGTCAGCAGCCAAGGCTTGGCGGCTTTTTGATCCAATAATGAGTCAAGCGAGCGCCAAGCACGTAAAAACGTTTCTTGTACTAGGTCATCTGCAATATGTGGGTCACGGCATAACCAATAAGCAAAGCGATAAAGCTCCTTATTATATACATGGACCAAGGCTTCATAGCGCTTTTGTTTCTCTGCCATATCAACTAAGACCTGATTATTTGATTTTTTCTTTCCAAGCATAAGTACTTTTTTAATTAAAATTTATTATTTAATGCATGAAAAGACCTAAATTTATCAAACTAGTTAATAAAGGTCTTTTAATACAGCTTGTTGCGACTTTGTACGTTGAACTTGGTGCTGCTCAATTATGTTAATAATAGCATTCAGATCGACATCTGCACTGCTATTTGCATAAAGAGCTGACTGTAAACGGTTAACCTGCGTCGCCAGTTCATCATTATTGATGTTGTGTATTAACGTATCTATCGCAGCCACCTTTTTGCCCGTAAGCTTAATCGCTACCGCATTTAGTTCGCTATAAAATGCATTGAGATTATTTGATTCAGCTGCATTTTTAAGCGCGTTTAATGAAAGCGTTTGGGCTTTATTTACAGATACACTGTTATTTTTTTGCTCATTATTAGTAGAACGGCTTAACCAATAAAAAATTGCAGTGATTATCCAAAAAATATACCCAAGCACGGCAATAATAATTAACCAAAGCGGAATAACATTTTGCGGCGCGGCTATTGTTGTATTGGGCTGCTGTGTATTACTTACTTTATTAGCAGGCAAAGTTGGCTCACCTGTATTAAGGTTGTCGTTTGCAATAGCACCTGGGTTTATAGCATTGGCGCTAGGAGTTACCGTTATAGTGCGCTCAGGCAATGTAGCGTAGCTAATGCGGTTCATTTTGGTGTTATACCAAGGCAGTGTTATTTCTGGGAGGGTATAAGTGCCCGCTTTTTGTGGTAATAACGCAAATGACGCTGTTTGCTGAGATACAACCCGTCCGTTTCTTACGGCATTGTTTGTTTCTACATCATCGGGGTAACTGCGAATTCCCGCAATGGTTTTCATATCAATTTCGGGCAGTTGCTCTTTAGTAACCCCTAACGCGGTTAAGGTAATAGTGCGTGTAATAGGCGTGCCAACTTCTACTGTATTTTCATCAGGCTGCCACTGCTCATCAATATTAACTAACTCACTGGGTAGCCATGCGCCTTTATAGTTTGCCGGAATAGGTTTTATCTCAAGTTGCTGATCATCCCCTAAAGCCGACACCTCTAATTGGCGGTAATTTTGCTGTACACGGCCTTGAAACGTAGGGCCAACAATGGTGTATACACCACTTTTTTGCGGTTGTAGTAAGTATTCTCGGGTGATCACTAAATAACGTTTACCATCTACAAGCTCATAGCTTTCGGTTTGTTTACCTAATTGAGTAAGCTGTGCATCTTGCATACTGGGCGTACTTAGGCTGCCATCAAGCAGCTCTTTTGCTAGGTAGAGTTTAATCGTATATACGCCAGCTTCTTGAACAAACAACGAGTCACTTGAGAGCGATGTTTTTAAAAAAATATCGTTATTTTTATCAGCATCGGCAGCGCGCTTTGCCACTTTTAATTTTATTGGCTGCGAGCTTAAACCGGCCACGTTAAATGCCGGAATGGTGTATTCACCTTCATTACGGGTCATTAACTTAACAGACCAGGTTGTTTGCTTATTAATGCTGCCATTTATAATGTTGGTGCGCGTACTTAAACTTGTTGGCCCAACTACAAAGTCTTTAAGTAACACCGAGGTGTCGGGTTGCTCGCTTTTTATTGTGTCGTCAACTGAAATGTTAAGCATAAAAAATTCGCCAGCAAGGACTGGGTTTTTATCTACACTTGCCTCTAATTTGGTGGCGGCCCATGATGGCATCGCACTTAATAGCAATAAACAGCAAAATAATCGCATTACCATGATTTTTCTACTCCTGTAGGGCGACGTTGATATTGTCTTTTTTGGGCTTCTAATTGCATTTTATTCCGTAATAAAATTGCCGGATCGTCCGGTACTTTTCTTAATAACTGGTTAAGCTGCTGGGCTTTTTCTTTCTCTTCGTTGGTGAGCTCACGCGTTTGTGCTTGCGCGGCTTGTTGTTGAGCGTTTTGCTTTTGCTCATCTGTTAACGTTTGCTGCTGCGCTGTTTGCGGCTGAGTATTTTCAGCTTGTTCTTCGTTTGTTTGCTCAGGCTGTTTTTGCTCTTGATTAGCTTGTGGCTGAGTTTGTAGTTCTGGCTCATTTTGTTTATCTGATTGTGAACCCGACTCAGCACTTTGTTGGTCTTGCTCAGTGTCAGACCCATCACTTGGCTCACCTTGCTGATCTTGTGATTGCTCGCCTTGACTTTGCTCTGATTGAGAATCGCTATTTTCACCTTGTTGGTTTTGATCTGATTGCTGATTGTTTTGTTGCTCACTTTGATCAGATTGTTGCTGGTTATCTTGCGAATCACCCTCTTGCTGTTGCTGCTGTTGCTCGAGCAACTGCTCAACCAAAGCTTGGTTATCAGCGGCTTCGCTAAAGTTAGGTTGTAGCGTTTGTGCTTGTTTGTAAGCATCTATGGCTTGTTCTAGCTGTCCTGATTTGGCAAGCGCGTTGGCATAGTTATAAAAACCAGTGGCTGATTTATCTTTACTAAAGGCTTCTAGTGCGGCATCAAAATTACCTTGTTGGTACAATGCAGAGCCTTTTAAGCTGCTTGAGTCGGCATTGGCGGCCCGTTCAAAATCTTTATTTTTATAAGCATCAAGCGCTTGCTGATCAGTGTTTTTTAAAAAAGAGGGGAGCTCTAATGCACTTGCCTGTTGGGTTGGCAAAACGCTGAGTACTAAAAAGGCGCCTACAAATGCTGCACTTCTAAATAAATAAAGGCCTAAGGGCAGTAAAATAAGTAACCCATATATACCTGCGTCTATGCGCCACAGGGCATGGCTTTGTTTTTCATCTTTTAATAACTCACTGTTGGCACTTGGTGCAAAAGTGGCTATGTCACTGCTGCTTGGTTGGTAAAGGGCAAACTTTCCACCACTGCGCGTCGCTAGGCTTTTTAAGCGGCTTATGTTAATGGTGGGGATGACTATTTGACCGTAGCTGTCTTTTAAAAAACCGCCTTCAGGTAATTTAATAGGAGCGCCTTGCTCTGTGCCTACGCCATAAATATTTAGCCGATAAGAAGAATTACTGGTAAAGCTAGTAATATCGCTTTGCTCTTCTTGGTCTATGCCATCGGTGACTAATATTATATCGCCATCAATATAGCCTGCTTGTGTTAAAAGCTCTTTTGCCATATCAAGGCCAGCTAAAACATTAGAGCCTTTGTCGGGCATAATGTCGGGGCTTAAACTCGGAATTAAATTAGTAAGCGTAGTGGCATCGTTTGTAAGTGGCGAAATAGTAAATGCACTGCCGGCATAGGCAACTAAAGCGGTGTCGCCTTCTTTAAATAGCTCAATCATATCGAGTGCTTTAAAGCGTGATTGCATTAAACGATTTGGTGCTATATCGGTACTGTACATTGAGTACGACATATCCATTACAATCACACGGGCACTTTTACTTTGAAATACAGGGACCTGTTTTTCTTCAAAACTAGGACCTGCACTAAAAATAATAGCTAAACAGCAAAATACAGCGACCAGCCAAAGTGGCTGGCTGGCTTTAGTGTTTGACTCGTTCATAATAAACGGCGCCAAATGAGGGGCAATTAGGTTATCTGCGCTTTGTTTTTTATGCTTAATAAAGGCTATAAAAAACAACGCAAGTGCAGGTATTAAAAGCCACAAAACAGCGGGACGAATAAATGTAAAGTCCATTAGTTAGGCTCCTTTAATGCACGTAAGGTGCTTAACATTACTTTTAAACTAATGAGTAAAATAGCAATAAGTAGTGGGTAGTAAAACAATGAGCTTTGCGGGCGAAATGTTTGCTCATCTGCGCTAATTGGCTCTAATTTATCAAGCTCTGCGTAAATTTGCTGAAGGCCAGCTACATCTTTGGCTCTAAAATATAACCCACCGGTTTGTTCGGCAATGTCTTTTAACAAGCTTTCATCTAAGCTGCCCCCACTCATACCACCCATATTAAATAGGCTAAATCCACGGGGGTTATCTGAGCCAACACCTACGGTATATACTTTTATGCCTTCCTCGCGGGCAAGGAGTAGGGCATCTTCAGGTTTTAAATTACCTGCGGTGTTTTGGCCATCGGTTAATAGCACCACAATACGGTTACTTTTATCTTTGTTGGCAAAACGCTTTACCGATAAACCTAGCGCATCGCCAATAGCAGTGGCACGCCCAACTAAGCCTATTTGAGACTCGCTGAGCATTTTACTTACGGTTTTAACATCGCGAGTCAGTGGCGTTTGTAAAAATGCGGTGTCGCCAAATAATATCAGGCCTAACCTGTCACCTTGGCGCTGCTCTATAAAGTCACTCAATACCGCTTTTACCATAGTGAGGCGGTCAACATATTGGCCGTTGTAAGCCATGTCTTGTTCGGTCATTGAGCCAGATAAATCGACCGCAAGCATTATATCGCGCCCTTCATTAGGTAATGAAATAGGGTCGTCTAACCATGTCGGGTTGGCTGCAGCAGTGACCAGTAATAGCCAAAGTAGCCATTCAAAAATAGTTAGTCTACGTGCGCTTTTTTCAAGGCTTTGGCTGGCTAAGTTATGTTTGGCAAAGCTTGGAATACGTAACCGGGTATGGGCGTTACTGGCAGCAGGTTTTAATAATAAAAGTAATAAGGGCAGAGGTAGTAATAAAAACAACCATGGCCAGCTAAATTCAAACATGTACTGGCTCCTTTAGTTTAAATTGCTTTATGCCTTGGCGTAATTTTTCGTTAAGCGCGTCATTGGTTTGCTGCGCATTATACAGGCTTAAAAGCTCATGCTCGGTAAAGCTTAAACCGGTTAAGGTATTAAGTGTGTTACACCAGTTAGCTGTTGATTGCGTTGCTAGGCGTTTATCGTAATACTCTATTACTAGGCGCTTTAAAATAATATGAAGTGTTTGCGCGCTTTGCTCGTTGTGGCTTAAATCGATTGCGTAGCGCTTAGGCTTTTTAAATTTATAATTTTTGTAAAACCAAAAAGCAGCTGCACAGATTGCTATGAACAGCAGGGTAATAATAACCCACCAAGCAGGGGCGAGTGGCCACCAACTAACTTGGCTTGGCGCTATTATACCGTGCAGGCCATCGAGTGGATTGGTTTGCATGGTTATTTTCTCACTAATTGCAGCTCAAGCGGGCTCGCTGCATTGAATGATATTAAGTTAAGACCCGATTTAGTTAAGCGATTTAGACGTGTGCTAAATGCTTGCTCGGCGTTTTTTGCAAAGCGTTCTCTAAAGCTTTTATCCATAAGCGGTAGCGCAAAATCTTGGCCGTTGGCATTAACAGTGACAGCGTTTTTAAACGCGGGGAGCGTATGTTCAAACGGATCACTTATATGACAGCCTATCAGCTCACAGTGGCGGCTTAGTATTTCTAATTGTTTAAAGCTTGCATCATCTAAGCCATTAAAGTCAGAGACTAAATACACTAAGCTGCCAGGTTTAGCTAAGTGGTTAAGGCGTTTTAAATTATCGCTAAAGTTGTTGGTTGCTTGTTTATCTATATTGTTAAGTGCTTGCTGGTGGCTGTCGCATAGATTATGACACAGCTTTAATACCGCTTTTTCGCGGGCGCTGGGCTTTAGTTCTAAATGCGAGTGTTGATTAAACACGATACCACCAATTCTATCTCCGCGTTGACACGCCGACCACGCAACTAGCGCGCTAATGTGCGCAGCCTGTACCGACTTAAGCAGCAGCTTTGAGCCAAATAGCATAGAGTTTGAAAAATCAGTAAATACAAAAACAGGGCGCTCTTTTTCTTCTTGAAAAAGCTTTGTATGGGTTTCGCCGGTACGCGCTGTTACTCGCCAGTCAATAGAGCGAATGTCATCACCTTGCTGGTAATGACGCACTTCGGCAAACTCCATGCCTCGGCCTTTATGGGGCGCAAGGTATTGCCCAGTTAAACTGTTTTTAATTTTAACTTTTGGTGCCAGCTCTAATAACTGTGCTTTAGCTTTGTAATACAGCAGTTCTTTTAGCGCTAAATTTACACCGTGGCTGTGGCTTTCTTTTAGCCACGCCTTTGAGTCTAATTGTGTTTGCATAACTTAGGGTACGGCTACAAGTTCAACAATGCGGCTTATAACCTGATCTTTAGTAATGCCATCAGCCTGTGCTTCGTAGCTTAAAATAATACGATGGCGCAGTACATTATGTACAACGGCTTGAATGTCATCGGGTGCTACAAAGTCGCGGCCATGTAACCAAGCGTGGGCACGGGCACATTTATCAAGTGCAATGGTGGCACGCGGACTTGCGCCAAACTCAATCCAACGGCCAAGTTGCTCATCAAACTTAGCTCCTTCACGAGTGGCAATAATAAGCTGTACTAAATATTGCTCAAGCGGCTCGGCTAAATACAAGCCTAAAATAGCTTGGCGAGCGGCAAATAAATCGCTTTGGGTAATTTGTTGCATAACCGCTTGTTGTTCATTAAGTGCTTCACCACGGGTTAGCCGCAGTATGTCTAGCTCGTGCTCTGCACCTGGGTAATCAATGCTTAAATGTAATAAAAAGCGGTCTAATTGTGCCTCTGGCAGCGGGTAAGTCCCTTCTTGCTCCAGCGGGTTTTGGGTAGCCATTACCATAAACAAATCGCTTAGCGGGTAGGTGTTTTTGCCTACCGTTACTTGGCGCTCTGCCATGGCTTCTAGTAGTGCTGATTGTACTTTTGCTGGGGCACGGTTTATTTCATCGGCTAAAATAAGGTTATGAAATAAAGGGCCTTTCTCAAACACAAACTCGCTGGTTTGTTGGCGGTAAATATCGGTGCCGGTTACATCGGCAGGTAATAAGTCGGGCGTAAACTGTACGCGCTGGAACGAGCCTTCAATGCCTTTAGCAAGGGCGTTAACAGCACGGGTTTTTGCAAGCCCTGGCGGGCCTTCTACTAATAGATGGCCATCAGCTAAAATGGCAATAAGGAGTGCTTGAGTAAGCTCTGGCTGGCCAATAATTTGTGTATCTAAGTACGTTTTTAATTGTTTGAATGCGTTAGCTGCCATAATAAATAGACTTCCTCGTCAGCTGGGTTTGTACCTAATTTATTTTAGGTAATTAATACTGACCTAGTTATAAGGTTTATAAGTGAGTAACTCAAGAGTTAGACTGTATTTTTAAAAATAGTTCGTTATTTTTTAACGGTTTTTAGCGTACCACAAAACTTTGTAAAAACGCGTAAAAAAGCCTATTGTGGTAGTCAATATTAAGCACTATGTATATATCTACCTTTAGTGCTTTTGTATAAATTTGTGTTTATCTATTGGCTTTAGCACACGGGTTGTTTAGAATCGAGGAAAACAAACAGGTCAGACCTGTCAGCGGGAGAGCATAAATGTCTGAGCAAAACATACTAAAAACACCAAAAGGCGACCGTATTGCCATCGTTAGCGGCTTACGTACTCCTTTTGCAAAACAAGCAACAGCGTTTCACCATGTACCAGCCCTTGATATGGGTAAGTTGGTGGTTAACGAAATGCTTGAACGATTAAATTTCGACAAGTCAGAAATCGATCAACTTGTATTTGGTCAAGTAGTACAAATGCCAGAAGCGCCAAATATTGCACGTGAAATTGTTTTAGGTACGGGTATGCCAGTAGGCGTAGACGCGTATTCAGTATCGCGCGCGTGTGCTACCAGCTTTCAGGCTATTGCTAATGTAGCTGAGTCTATTATGGCAGGCTCTGTAAATGTAGGTATTGCCGGTGGCGCCGACTCATCTTCAGTATTACCTATTGGCGTAAGTAAAAAATTGGCAGGTAGCTTAGTTGATTTAAACAAAGCACGTACCTTAGGCCAGCGTTTACAAATATTCTCAAAACTGCGTTTAAAAGATTTATTACCAGTACCGCCTGCGGTTGCTGAATACTCAACAGGCCTTTCAATGGGGCAAACTGCTGAGCAAATGGCTAAAACACATAATATAAGCCGTGAAGATCAAGATGCACTAGCGCATCGCTCGCATTCACTTGCAACCCAAGCATGGGCCGATGGCAAGTTAAAAGATGAAGTAATGACGGCGCACTTACCGCCATATAAAAGCTTTATTGAAGAAGATAATAACATTCGTAAAAATTCGACAGTTGAAGGCTACGCTAAGCTTAAACCGGTATTTGATCGCCAACATGGCTCGGTTACCGCTGCTAATGCAACACCATTAACCGATGGTGCAGCTGCCGTACTGATGATGAGCGAAAGTAAAGCAAAAGCACTAGGCTACGAAATTTTAGGTTATGTACGTAGCTTTGCGTTTTCGGCAATTGGTGTAGAAAAAGACATGCTAATGGGCCCAGCGCATTCAACGCCTATCGCACTTGATAGAGCAGGAATTACACTTGCTGATTTAGATTTAATTGAAATGCACGAAGCCTTTGCATCGCAAACACTTGCCAATATGAAAATGTTTGCATCAGATAAGTTTGCGCAAGAGCAACTTGGTCGTAGCAAAGCAATTGGCGAAATTAACATGGATAAGTTTAACGTTAACGGCGGCTCACTGGCATATGGTCACCCATTTGCTGCAACCGGTGCTCGCTTAATTACGCAAAGCTTACACGAGCTTAAACGTCGTGGTGGCGGTTTAGCATTAACAACAGCGTGTGCTGCTGGTGGTTTAGGTGCAGCCTTTGTATTGGAGAGCGCGTAATGACAGATTCAGTATTTAATTTAACGGTAGATGAAAACAAAATTGCCGTAGTAACCATTGATGTGCCGGGTGAGAAAATGAACACCCTGCGCGACTCATTCGCTGATGACTTAAAAGCTTTACTTGAAGCGGCTAAGCAAGAGTCAGTAAAGGGGATGGTATTTATAAGTGGTAAGAGCGATAACTTTATCGCGGGCGCTGATGTAAAAATGCTTGATAGCGTGCAAAAGCGTGAAGATGCGTTAGCAATTAGTGAACTTTGTCATCAAGCCTTTTTTGATATGACAAAACTGCCTTATACAACAGTAAGTGCAATACACGGTGCTGCGCTTGGTGGTGGTTTAGAGTTTGCTTTAGCGTGTGATTACCGCGTAGGCACAGATAGCGATATGACTAAAGTAGGCCTGCCAGAAGTACAACTTGGTTTATTACCAGGTGGCGGCGGTACGCAGCGTTTAACTAAAATTGTAGGCATTCAAAAAGCACTTGAATGGATGCTAACAGGCAAGCAGATTCGCCCTAAGCAAGCTAAAAAAGCAGGCGTATTAGATGATGTAGTACCACAAAGCGTATTACTAAAAGTCGCTAAAGAATTTGCCGCTAAGAAAAAGCCAGCAGATAAAGAGCCAAAGCTTGATAAAGTAAGTAAATTATTAGAGTCAAACCCGTTTGGCCGTAACTTTATCTTTAAAAAAGCCAAAGAAAACGTCCTTAAAAAAACCGGCGGACATTACCCTGCGCCGCTTGCAATTATTAAGGCTGTGCGTGCAAGTGTAGAGCTTGATAAATTAAAAGCATACAAAACAGAAGCTGAAAGCTTTGCAACACTTGTAATGAGTGATGAATCTAAAGCGCTTCGCGGTATTTTCTTTGCAACCACTGAAATGAAAAAAGAGTGGCGCAACGACGATGCGCCAGCAATCAGTAAAACAGCTGTTTTAGGTGGCGGCCTAATGGGTGCCGGTATTGCGCATGTAAGCGCAGTAAAAGCCAAAGTACCTGTACGTATTAAAGATGTAGCAGAGCAGGGCATTAGTAATGCTATGAACTACACCTACAAAATTTTAGATAAGCGCCTTAAACGCCGCATTATGTCTAAAGCTGATATGCAGTTAACAATGAACCGTATTACCGGTACTACCGACTACAGTGGCTTTAAACACATTGATTTAGTAGTAGAAGCTGTATTTGAAGATTTAGCCTTAAAGCAAGGTATGGTTGCCGATATAGAGCAGCAATGCCAAAGCAATACTATTTTTGCAAGTAACACGTCATCACTGCCTATTTCACAAATTGCAGCACAGGCACAGCGCCCTGAAAACGTGATTGGCCTGCATTATTTCTCGCCAGTTGAAAAAATGCCACTCGTGGAGATTATTCCGCACGAAGGGACTTCACAAGAGACTATTGCGCGCGTAGTTAACTTTGCACGTAAGCAAGGTAAAACGCCCATTGTGGTAAAAGACATGGCAGGTTTTTACGTAAACCGTATTTTAGCGCCTTATGTAAATGAAGCAGCTAATTTAATGCTTGCCGGTGAGCCAATTGAAAAAATTGATGCAGCCCTTGTAGAGTTTGGTTTCCCAGTTGGGCCGCTTGCTTTACTTGATGAAGTAGGGATTGATATAGGCTCTAAAATAGCCCCAATTCTTGAAAAAGAATTAGGCGAGCGTTTTAAAGCGCCAGATGCATTTTCTCGTATGATTGATTCAAAACGCCTAGGCCGTAAAACGGGTCGTGGCTTTTATGAGTACGATAAAAAGAGCAAAAAAGTTGACGAGTCAGTGTATGAGCTATTAGGTGTAACCCCTGCACCGCGTTTAAATAAAAGCGAAATTGCTAAGCGTTGTGTATCACAAATGCTTAACGAAGCCGTGCGTTGTTTAGACGATGGCATTATTGCCAGCCCACGTGATGGCGACATTGGCGCTATATTTGGTATTGGCTTCCCACCGTTTTTAGGTGGACCGTTTAGCTATATGGATAAATTGGGCGCTAGCAAGGTTAGCTCTGAAATGTCTACATTAGCTAATAGCAATGCAAATTTTGCCCCATGCGACACGTTAGTAAGTATGGCTGAATCAGGCGCTAAGTTTTATCAAACGCAGCCTGTTGCAGATGAGCCAAGCCCAGCACCTGTTGCTGAACAAGCAATAGAAGCAGAGCCTGCTGATGAGCAACCTCAAGAAGAGAGCGTTGACTCACCAAAGCAAGACTCGTAAACAGCTTGATTAAAAAAAACCGCATTATATGCGGTTTTTTTATATCTGCTATTTGTAAATATAGAATTCTAGGGCGCAATAATACCAACCCGCAATAATACTTAATTATTCTGCGGGGATAACGTGTCGCTACCTGTGTTAAAAACGTGCATTTATAAAACCTAAATTGCCAGTTTTTATTTAGTTATCGACAGGTTTTTACCCTCAAATAAGTCTTATAATTAAGTGGCTTGCTATAAAGTATGTTAGCTTATTTTGCAGCTAAGCAGATAAGAGGTAAACCATTATGCAGTTGTTTACAGCACGATTGGCAATGCGCCCACTTCAAAGCAGTGATTGGCCATTATTTTTGCAGTTACATCAAAACCCTACCGTGATCCGTTATTGCTACGATATGCCCAGCGAAGCGTTTGTACGCAGCCGGTTTGAACAACGTTTAAAAAGTTGGGGTAGCACTTCTACTCATCCACTTTGCCTTGTGGTATTTGATAAACATTCAAATGAGCCCATGGGTGTAACGGGGTTTACGTACGAACTTGAGCAAGCTGAGCTAGGCTATTTGTTTTTACCCGCGTATTTTAATCAAGGCTTTGCCAGTGAGTCATTGCGTGCCGTGATTGAGTGGGCATGGCAACAATGCGGTATTACACAGTTTAAAGCCGTGGTTACAAAGGGGAATATAGGGTCTGAAAAGGTATTACAAAAGTGTGGATTAACGTTAACTGGCATTAATACGCAAGCGCACACTATTAATAATACACGTTATGATGATTTGATATACACATTAAAATTGTAGCAAATAGGGCTAGCAAGCTAGCCCGTGATGGTGGTTTCTATAGATGTGCTTCAATTGCTTTACGGTCTTTTTCTGGCATATTCTCAACAACTAATTTGAACGAATTATCGATCATTCTTTCAATTTCGCCTTGTGGAATAGAGCCATCTAATATCACCGTATTCCAAAGCCGCTTGTTCATATGATAGCCAGGGATCACCGCAGGAAAAATATCACGCAATTTAAGTGCTTCATCGGGATCGCACTTTAAATTAAGCCACCAAATAGGATCTCCATCATCATTAACGTCTCCATCATTACCTAAGGCAAGGGTGGCAAACATTTTATGATTTACTTTATAAACATCAACCTCTTGAGCAAATGGTTTTGTCACTTGCACCAAGGGCTTCTTTACTAAATACTCATGTACTGTGTTTTGGTCCATGATCCAATCCTTGAAGTCATACTCGGTAGAGATACCATAGCAGTTTTTTTCGCTTTTGATTATAGGTATTTAGTTTTAAATTAAAAATTTGCAAGTCTATATCAAATGCAGCCCCAAATTAACGTATTTTTAGTTGAACAATACCCAGTTCGTGGTATGTTTCTGGCAATCAAAAAAATAATAGGAAAACCCCCATGCCAAAGGCGAGTGAAGTTAAAAAAGGAACCGCGATTGAGTTTAATAATCGCGTGTTGGTAGTTAAAGATATTGTACGTTCAGTACCGCAAGGTCGTGCAGGCGGTAGTTTGTACCGTATGCGTTTATACGATGTAGTAACAGGTGCGAAAGTAGACGAAACCTTCAAAGACAGCGACATGCTAACCCTAGCAGATTTAACTCGCCGCGAAGCAATGCTTTCGTACATTGATGGCGATGAATACGTGTTTATGGATAATGAAGACTACACGCCGTATAACTTAAACAAAGAGGCGATTGCAGAAGAGATTCAATTCGTTAACGAAGAAACGCAAGGCGTACACGTTATTGTGATTGATGGCTCGCCTGTAGGTTTAGATTTGCCATCAAGCGTAGAGCTGGTTGTTGAAGAAACAGACCCTTCAATCAAAGGCGCTTCTGCCAGTGCACGCTCTAAGCCTGCACGCCTGAGCACGGGTTTAACCATTTCGGTGCCTGAGCATATATCTACGGGCGACCGTATCCGTATTAATACGGTTGAGCACAAATTTATGGGTCGCGCTGAAAAGTAACCCAAGCTATACAATAAAGCTGGAAAGCTGGCGCTATGCCGGCTTTTTTTATGGCTAAATTTTTAAACTAGGGAATAGTAATTTGCATCAATACTTAATTTATATGCGCTGATAGCTAAAATGGCGACTCATTGGCTTATCAAGCCTGCTGCTTTAAAAGTGTGTTATTTGCCGTTAAAATGCGCAGCGTTGTTTTGAGCTCAGTTGGGGTGATGTTTGCTTTTCGTTTTTATTAATGCTCTATGTGCTTTGGCCATTTATGTTCAAGCGCTTAAAAAAGGTATGCCAATTAAACGGTGGATTTTATTAGGGGCGCTAATAGGCCCTGGCGCATGCTGCTTATTTGGTTTGCATTACAGGCGTGCTTTTATACGCAACGTAGGAGCTGGTGCGTGTATATGGCGCCCGTAACATTACCTTATTTGCGCTAAATGTTTATTAGCACTAATAAGGCTTGGCGTAGAGTTGCTTTGTTGCTGTTTTAAAAAGGCCGTAAATTCATCTTTTGAAAGCGGTTTTGAATAGAAGTAGCCCTGTACGGTTTCACAATTTAGCGTTTTGAGTATGTCAATTTGGCTTGCTTGCTCCACACCTTCAGCAACCACATGTAAATCGAGGTTTTGCGCAATCGTCACGATAGAGTCAACCATGTTGCGGCCACGTTCGGTTTTCATGTCATCAATAAATGCTTTATCTACTTTTAAGGTATTCAGCGGAAATTGTTTTAAGTACGCTAAAGATGAATAACCTGTACCAAAATCGTCCATGGCTAAATGAATACCACGCGCACTTAGCGAGCGCATAATTGCAATGGCTTCTTGTGGGTCGTCCATTACCGTGCCCTCGGTAATTTCCAGCTCTAAAAAGTAAGAAGGTAGCTCGTTTTTTTGCAATATCACGTCAATACGGGTCGTTAAATCTGGCAAGCTAAACTGCTTAGCCGATAAGTTAACTGCAACGCGGCCGCTAAATAGCCCATCGTCTAGCCATTGTTTTACATCGCGACACGCTTTGTTTAAAACCACTTCACCAATTTCTATTATTTGCCCGGTTTCCTCTGCAATAGGAATAAATACACCGGGGCTAATAACGCCTTTTTTAGGGGTTATAAAGCGCACTAATGCTTCCATTCCGGTAAGTTTACCTGTGCGAATATTCATTTTTGGTTGGTAATACACTTCAAAATGGTTTTCTTTTAGACCAAAGCGCATTAGGTTTTCTATTTGTAAGCGTTTAACCGCTTGGCGGTTCATGGTGTCGTTAAAAAACAGGTAACTATTGCCTTTCTTTTTAGCATGATACATGGCGGTATCAGCGTTTTTTAATAGTAGCTCTGGCGTACTGCCATCTTCGGGGAATAACACTATGCCTACGCTTGAGGTAATAGCGAGCTCGTGGCCTGCCATTTTAAATGGGGTCGCAATTGCAGCTAAAAATTGCTTTGCCATGCGAGTAATAACATGAATATCATTAGTATCTGCCATAACTAAGGCAAATTCATCACCCCCTAGGCGGTAAAAAACATCATTCTCTCGGGTTAACTTATTTAATCGCATAGCCAGTTTTGCTAATAGGCTGTCGCCTAGCTGGTGGCCTAATGAATCATTAATCTTTTTAAAGTTATCTAAATCAAATACCAAAAGGGCATGGTGGGTATTTTGTTTTACTAGCTTTTGTAGGTCGGTAAAAAATAAATTTCTGTTAGGTAAACTGGTCGTACGGTCTCTATTTGATAAATTATGCAGTTGCGATTGTGCATTTTTACGTTCGGTTAAATCTGAATAAACCACTACATAGTTTGTTATTTGGTGTTGATCGTTTTTTATCTCATCAATAGAAATCTCTATTGGCAGTAACACTCGCTCACTATTGCGCAGTTTTACCTCTTGTTGAATTCGCTCCCGCTCTCGCACTATATTTTTAATATTTTCTGTGTAGCTTTTATCGTAACCAGGTAAGTTAAAAGGCTTTTTGAGATATTGCTCTCTAACGCCACCAAAAAGCGTTAAAAAGCTGGGGTTAATATCAACTAAGTTAAAGTTTTTATCATATATAGCAAGTGCATCAGTGAGTGATTCTACACACTTAGCAAATAAATTGAGGCGCTCTTGTGTTGATTTTAACACTGAAATATCACGCACTGTGCCGGTCATTCTCAGTGGCGCTAAGTTGGCATCTTTTTCTATTATTTTTCCGCGGTCTAATACCCAGTGCCAGTGGCCAAAGGTGTCTTTAATGCGATAAGTGGCTTCAAAAAAAGCAGACTTTTGAGCAAAGTGTTTTTTTAATAAATGCTCTACTGAGGCAATATCGTGTGGGTGGATCAAGCTTTTGTTTGGCGGAAAACCCATTAACGTTGTTGAATCCATCATGTATTTATCGTTAATACGAATAACTTCGCCTGTTTTTATATTCCAATCCCAAAGAGTATCGCCACTGCCTTCAACCGTGCTTTTTAAGCGTTTTTCCGAGAGGCTGTGCTGTAACCGTGAGCGCTTTAATTTATAAATTACAAATAATAGGTATGGCAAAGCCAGCGCAAGTAGGGCACTGGCAATAATTAAAACGGTGTTGGTATTTATATTTAAGGCGTGTTCAAAGGCAACCGCTGCGGGTGCTAGGCTTAGCAGCAACCAGTAAAAACCACATTTTATTGTTGTTATTTTTATCATTTGTTTTATTACTACTAATTAACAAATGATAATTTAAATCATGCTACTTGCAGAGTCAAAGAGATTGCGAGCAAAGCGGCATTTTTTGCGATTTATTTACTTTTGCGCTACTTAATAACTCATATCTTGGCCTATCTTTAGAAAAAGTAGCTATGGCATAGCTTTTCATTTCTTCTAGGCTGAGGGCGTGCAGTGCCTCTAGCAGGCGTTTTTGCATATGAAAGTCATGATCTTTATTGCCTATTGCAAGCCAAAAGCGCTGTGAGCGTAACCGTAAGTTTTTATCTTTTTCAGCAATATGAGTTGTCAAACCTTGTTTATGCTGCTGCCATGTTGTTTCATCCAGGGAGTCTAGGTTAGCAATAAACTGGCTTACAAAATGATTATGCCTGTGCAGTAGAGTCTGAGCTTCAAATTTTGGTGATTGAATATAAAAAGCAATACCGGCGCGGGTGTTAAATGGTGCATAGCCAGAGCCAACTAAGTAACCTAGCTGTTGTGTGGTTCTCAGCTCGTTAAAATAGTCTTGGTTAATTATATGATTAAGTGCCATTAATTTAACTTTTTCATCCACTTCTGCACTTTGTGCTTGGTAGTAAATGACCATGGCGTTATCACTGCATGGCAGTTCAAGTTCGCAGCGAGTCACTTGGTCTATCTCGTGCAGCGGGCGTGTTAAATCCTCAATAGCCGTGGCGTTTTTTAAATGCTCAGCCACTTTTTTATGAAATACCTTCGCGTCTGTTTGTTGCCAATTACCGTGTAAAAACGACTCAACATGTAAGGCTTTAAAAAAGTCGGCTCTAAATTCGTTAAATTGCTGAAAACACGTATTTTTAAGTGCCGTGGCTAACTCGTCAGGTTGTGGGTTCCATGGCATTATTTTGGCACCTAACACGCTAAATAATTCACTCACCGGTTTATTTTGGTTGCTGTTACGCCAGTGCCTTACCAGTTGCTTTTTGTATTCGGCAAAGCGGCGTGCGCAAATATCAACATTAAACAGCGCATCAAGTAATTGCTCCACCAACTCTAGCTGACTAGTCGATAGCCCAGCAGTGTGCAACGTAAGCCCGCCTTGATGAGAGGTTAAATGATAACTTAAACCTGCCAATTCTGCGGGGTAAAATTGCTCGCCAACACTGTCCATAAATAAGTCACTAAAAAGGCGCGTTAATGCCATGTGCTTTACATCTTTTACTGCAAAGTGCGAGTCCATTGCTAAATAAAAATGACCTTTGGCCACTCTAAAGGTGTTGTCTTGTTTAAACCAAAAGTCAAACCCAGGCTCTTTAACTAACAGTAAAGGCTTGGTTTGAGGTTTTTCGACTTCGTATAGCACAACTTCTTTTGTTAAATAGGGGTTTGCTGTGGGCAGCAGCATAGTGCTCAGCGGTTTATTTATATGCGCAAGCGACTCCAGCCAATGCGGCGAAATTGGCTCAACTTTGTAAGGGGTGTTGTACCACGCGGTGGTGTGCTCTGCCTCTACACCTGGATGAATAAGTACCAAGCGCATATTATGTGGGGTAAGCCATTGCATCGCCATTTCGTGAGTGGCTTTATTAAAGCCCTCCATTAAGTAATCGCCTTGCACATAGTTAGCTTCGTCGTAGTGCTGCATATTAATGCTTAGGTTACTTACCCAATCTATTAAGCGTGATTTTTCTTGGTTATCAAACGCAATTTGTAACAGGTTTTTTTTATCTTGATACAGGCGTGGTAGTTTGTCGGTGTTATCGTTGATTAGGCAAATATACTCAAACACAATTTCTATTATGTCTTCAAAGTATTCAATGCCTTCATCGGTAAGCGCCATGCTAATGTTAAAATCTTTAAAGTTACTGCCATTTATACCGCCGCCGGCAGAAAGTGCGTTAATCCACCCTTGTTCTTTTAAAATAGAGTACAGCGAGCCTGCGCCTTCGTAGCCTAGTAAATGGGCTATAAAGCTGACGGTTTTGTGGCGATAAAAGTCATCGATATTTGGCATAGCAAAACTAATAATGAGTTTTTGCATGTGCTTGTGTGGTTCAATGTGCAGTACTTTGCCAATATCTTGCGCGCGATATAATGGCTCCTCAATAGGGGCTTTAAGCGCACCTTTATGGCCATTAATGCCACTAAAATAGCGATGTGTCCACTGCGCGAGTGTATCAAGCGGTTCGTTGGCACAAATTACCAGTGTCATCCACTGCGCTTGATAGTGCTTATTAAAAAAATCTCTTAACTCGTCACTTATGCAGCGCTCTCTATCGGCGAGGGTATGTAAATTACCCACCGAAAATTTAGCAAAGGGGTGGGCTGGGTTTACGGTTTCTTTATGAGCCTGATAAATACGACGCCCATCATCTTTTATTTTTAATTTAAACTCAGCCTCTATGGCATTACGTTCTTTTTCGGTTTCAGCTGGGTTTAATAATGGGGCAATAAAAAAACGGCTAAATTGCGCAAGTGCTTTTTCAATGGCTTGGTTATTAATATCAAAGTAATAGCACGTGTGCTCAGTGCCGGTCCAGGCGTTGGTGTTCCCGCCCGATTGAGACACAAAATTATTAAAGCTTCCAGAATCAGGGTATTGGTCGGTACCTAAAAAAAGCATATGCTCTAAAAAGTGTGCAAGGCCTTGCCTGTCAAGGGGGTCATCAAAATGGCCAGCGTTAACCGCCATAGAAGCAGCGGCTTTAGTTGAATCTTTATCTTGCACTAATAATACTTTTAGCCCATTGTCGAGTGTAATGGCGCGGTATGCTCTGTTATCATTGCGGCTGATATTCAAATGATGCTCCTGAAACTAGACGTTTACTTGTTAACAACAGATGATAGCTTCAGGACAGCGAAAAAATAGCGAAAAGATTTACCTGAATATCATGAGAGAATTATTCTTTGGAATAATAGTTAATATAGCGGACAAATGGGCAAACTGGCTACTGTTTTATATTCATTAATCGGTTGATTTTTTATGAAAACA
>NZ_DJHW01000014.1:0-5725 GCF_002433295.1 Pseudoalteromonas sp. UBA6610
GTAATCAATACTTACTATGTATGTACCTTTTATTGCAGGCGAGTAACTGAAGTAGTTATAAATAGTATTGCAGTCTGCAAGTACGGGTTGGCCGAGCGTTAGTTTTTGCCCTGCTGGTTGTGAGTCGCTATAGCCGCAGTTGTAGCCTTCGCTAAAATCGGCATCGGCTATTTTAAATTCGTACACTTTACCTGGGGTGCTAAATTTAACTTCTGCTTGGTAAAGCGCGCCGCCTACTGGCATAAACTGGTACTGAGGCTCTGCATCCCAAAGCGTAAAATCGCCTCTTAGGTAAATTGTTTTATCCAGCTCTTGCTGTGGCAGTACGTCGTTAATAGACACTTGGCTAGTACACGCTGTGAGTAAGCCGGCAATGGCAAGCGTTAAAATTCGTTTCATTGGCATCATTAATGGGTTTCCTTCGTTCTGTTAAAACTAAAAAGCCAGCAATACGCTGGCTTTTTATTGGCTTAAGCGGTGTTATTTTTGTAGTACAGATATATCTGCAATATCTAAAAATAAGCGGCTTAACTGGCTTAATAGTGCGAGGCGATTTTGCTTTACAGCTTCATCGTCGGCCATAACCATGACGTTGTCAAAAAAGTTATCAACGCTTTGGCGAATACCTGCCAATTGGCTTAATGCCTCTTGGTAGTTTCCATCGGCGTAAAGTGGTGCAAGCTCAGTTGCAAATTTTGCTACTTGTGATGCTAATACTTTTTCAGCGTCATCGCTTAATAGGCTCTCATCAACATCACCTTCGGTGGTAATGTTATTTTTAGCTAGTATGTTACCTACACGCTTATTCGCTGCTGCAAGCGCTTCTGCGGCATCTAACGTACGGAAGTGGCTTACTGCTTTAACACGACGGTCAAAGTCAGTAGGTTTAGTAGGGCGACGTGCCAGTACTGCCTGAATAACATCTACTTCAATGCCTTCGTCTTGATACCATGCGCGGAAGCGCCCTAGCATAAAGTCAAATACGTCGGTTGATACATTTAGGTTAGTAAGCTTTTCGCCAAACAGTGTTTGTGCTTTTGCTACGAGGTCTAAAATATCAAGCGGTAGCTCTTTTTCTACCATGATGCGCAGTGCACCAATGGCAGCACGACGAAGTGCAAATGGGTCTTTGTCACCTTTAGGTGCTTGGCCTATACCAAAAATACCCACCAGCGTATCAAACTTATCTGCAATTGCTACTGCACAGCTGATTAGGTTTGTAGGTAAATTGTCACCTGCAAAACGCGGCATGTATTGCTCGTTTTGTGCAATAGCTACATCTTCTGCTTCGCCATCAAAGCGTGCATAGTGCATACCCATTACACCTTGCACGTCGGTAAATTCCATTACCATTTCGGTCATTAAGTCTGTTTTACTTAATAGGCCAGCACGTTTTGCAAGGTCTTTGTCGGCACCTAGTTGCTCTGCAATGTAGCCGGCAAGCTCGCTAATACGTACAGATTTATCTTTAAGCGTACCTAACTGCTTTTGGAATAAAACAGTATCAAGTGATTCTAGGCGGCTTTCTAGGGTTTTCTTTTTATCTGTTTCAAAGAAGAACTGTGCATCAGCTAAACGTGGGCGCACTACTTTTTCGTTACCAGATATAACCACACTTGGATCTTTACTTTCGATGTTAGATACAAACAAAAACTTATTTAAAAGTTTGCCGTTTTGATCTAATAGCGGGAAGTATTTTTGATCGTCCTTCATGGTGTAAATTAGCGCTTCGGCAGGTACATCTAAAAATGCTTCTTCAAATGTTGCCGTTAACGTTACTGGCCACTCTACTAGAGAAGTAACTTCTTCTAATAAGTCTTCATCCATTGCAACAACCGCATTCACTGCGCTTGCAGCTTCTTCTATTTGTGCGCGGATTTGCGCTTTACGTTGTTCGTAATCAGCAATAACGTAGGCTGATTTTAATACGTCGAACACGTCATCAGCATGGTTAATGGTGATTTTGTCTGGATGATGAAAACGGTGGCCTTGTAACTGATTAGTTACTTGCTTACCTAAAATTTCGCCTTCAATAAGTTCATCACCAAATAAAATAGTTACGGTATGAACTGGGCGAATAAATTGTGTTTTATTCGCGCCCCAACGCATTGGCTTAGGTATTGGCAGCTTTGCTAACGACTTTGCAATGGCATCGCTCATCAGCGTTTTGGTTTCTTGTCCTGCTACTTTAGCAATATGTAAAAGCCAAGCGCCTTTGTCGGTTTCAAGAGTTTGTGCTTCACTTACGTCAATACCACAACCACGTGCCCAACCCATTGCTGCTTTTGTTGGGTTACCTTCGCTATCGAACGCTGCTTTAGTTGCAGGGCCACGCTTTTCTACTTCTTTATCTTGCTGCTTTGCTTCAAGCGCTTTTACTTGTAAACCTAAACGACGAGGCGATGCATACCAGCTTACGCCTTCATGCCCAAGTTCTAGTGTTTCAAGCTCTGCTGTTAAGTTTGCGGCAAAGGCTTCTGCTAATTTGCGCAGTGCTTTTGGTGGCAGCTCTTCGGTGCCAATTTCTACTAATAAATTTTGTGCTGACATGCTTACTTATCCTTACACAGCGGGAAACCAAGCGCTTCACGTGCATCGTAATAACTTTGTGCACACGCTTTTGATAACGCTCGAACGCGTAAAATATAACGCTGACGTTCGGTTACTGAGATTGCATGGCGCGCATCGAGTAAGTTAAACGCGTGCGATGCTTTCATTACTTGCTCGTAAGCAGGCAGTGGTAAATTTGCTTCAATTAGCTTTTGGCTCTCAGCCTCACACTTATCAAACTGGGCAAATAAATCATCTACGTTTGCGTGTTCAAAGTTGTAAGTAGATTGTTCTACTTCATTTTGATGGAATACATCGCCGTAAGTTACACGCCCTAATGGACCGTCTGCCCATACTAGGTCGTATATACTGTCTACACCTTGAATGTACATTGCTAAACGCTCTAGGCCGTAAGTAATTTCACCGGTTACAGGAGAGCATTCTAAGCCCCCTACTTGCTGAAAGTAAGTAAACTGCGTTACTTCCATACCGTTTAGCCAAATCTCCCAACCTAAGCCCCAAGCGCCTAGTGTTGGCGATTCCCAGTTATCTTCTACAAAGCGTACTTCGTGCGTTAGGGTATCAATTCCCATTGCTTCTAATGAGCCTAGGTAAAGCTCTTGAATGTTATCTGGTGATGGCTTTAAAACTACCTGAAATTGGTAGTAATGCTGTAAGCGGTTTGGGTTTTCGCCGTAGCGGCCATCGGTAGGACGGCGACACGGTTGTACGTATGCGCTCGACATTGGCTCAGGGCCAATAGATTTTAAGAATGTTTGCGGGTGAAATGTCCCTGCGCCCACTTCCATATCAAGTGGTTGAATAATGACACAGCCTTGCTGCGCCCAATAATCCTGTAAAGCCAGGATCAAACCTTGAAAGGTTTTAACGTCATATTTTTGCATATTTGGCTTTTTACTATCTGAAAGTAGCGTGAAAATTACCCTCAGTATACCTTGTGCACACGCAGGTTTTAAGCAGTTTGTGCGGTTGTTAAAATAAAAAAGGAGCCATTAGGCTCCTTTTAAGATGTAAGTATAATTTTTTACACGTCTAAGTTAACTACGCGAAGTGCGTTGGTTTCTATAAACTCACGACGAGGCTCAACTTGATCGCCCATTAATGTTGCAAACAATTGATCTGCCGCTACAGCATCTTCAATTGTTACTTGTAACATACGACGAGCTGAAGGATCCATTGTGGTTTCCCACAGTTGGCTAGGGTTCATTTCGCCTAATCCTTTATAGCGCTGAATGTAGATCCCGCGCTTAGATTCAGCGATCAACCATTCCAAAGCATCCACAAAGTTATCAACAGGTTTTGTTTTCTCACCACGTTGAACATATGCGCCTTCTTTTAAGATGTTTGCGATCTTCGTGCCAGTCACAGCAATGCGTTGGTAGTCACGAGATGCAATAAAGTCGTAGTGTAATACGTGTGCTTTATCCACGCCGTGCTGACGAATATTCACAACCGGGAAGTACAAGTTGCGCTCTGCATCATGCTCAGTACCCGCATGGAAAATTGTCGCATCTTCATCACGTTCAACTAAGTCGTCAACTAGCTCTTTCGTCCACTCAATTACCTTAGCTTCGTTAGATAAGTCTTCTACTTTTAACTCGCTTTGGTAAATCAAACGTTCCATTACCGTGTTAGGGTATTTACGTTTTAAGCGCTCAATGACTTTAACTGTGTTTTGGTAATCTTGTACTATTTGCTCAAGCGCTTCACCTTCAATTGCACTTGCATCTTCGCTTGTGTAAAGCGCTGCATTATTTAGTGCAAGTGATGTTAGGTACTCTACAAGTGCAGGATCGTCTTTAATATAACGCTCTTGCTTACCTTTTTTCACTTTATAAAGTGGTGGTTGTGCAATGTAAATATAACCACGCTCAACAATTTCTGGCATTTGGCGATAGAAGAACGTTAGTAGCAATGTACGAATGTGAGAACCATCCACGTCCGCATCGGTCATGATAATGATGCTGTGGTAACGTAGTTTTTCTGGGTCATATTCATCACGGCCAATACCACAACCTAGGGCTGTTATTAGCGTTGCTACTTCTTGTGAAGAAAGCATCTTATCAAAGCGTGCTTTCTCTACGTTCAAGATTTTACCTTTAAGTGGCAAAATTGCTTGGTTTTTACGGTTACGACCCTGCTTGGCTGAACCGCCAGCTGAGTCACCCTCCACTATGTATAGTTCAGATAATGATGGGTCTTTTTCTTGGCAGTCAGCTAATTTACCTGGTAAACCTGCTAAATCCATAGCGCCTTTACGACGAGTCATTTCACGGGCTTTACGCGCCGCTTCACGTGCTCGTGCTGCATCAATAATTTTACCAACAACAATTTTGGCATCCATTGGGTTTTCTAATAAGAAATCAGAAAACTTTTCAGCCATTGCTTGCTCAACCGCAGATTTAACTTCGCTTGATACTAGCTTGTCTTTAGTTTGTGATGAGAACTTAGGATCAGGTACTTTAACACTTACAACCGCAGTTAAGCCTTCACGCGCATCATCGCCCGTTGCGTTACTGGTTGTTTTAGCTTTTTTGTTAAAGCCTTCTTTTTCCATGTAGTTATTAAGTGTACGTGTTAGCGCAGATCTAAAGCCGGCTAAGTGAGTACCACCATCACGTTGTGGAATGTTATTAGTAAAACAGTAAATGTTTTCTTGGAAGCCATCGTTCCACTGCATTGAAACTTCAACGCTAATCCCATCTTCTTCACGCTCGTGAGTAAAATGGAATACACCTTTATGTACAGGTGTTTTATTGCGGTTTAAGTATTCAACAAACGCTTGAATACCGCCATCATATTTAAAGTGGTCGGTTTTATTTTCTTCGCGTTCATCAGATAAGATGATGCTTACACCAGAGTTCAAAAACGATAGCTCGCGTAAACGCTTAGCTAAAATATCATAATGAAAATCAAGGTTTGTAAATGTTTCGCCACTTGGCCAAAAACGCAGTTCAGTACCCGTAGTGTCAGCATCGCCAATAACAGTTAATGGAGCGTTAGGTACGCCCATGCTGTAAGTTTGCTCGTGCAATTTGCCTTCACGACGAATAGTAAGAGTTAGTTTTTCTGATAATGCATTTACTACCGATACACCAACACCGTGTAAGCCACCTGATACTTTGTAAGAGTTATCATCAAACTTACCACCGGC
>NZ_DJHW01000125.1:0-2026 GCF_002433295.1 Pseudoalteromonas sp. UBA6610
ATTGCCATCATCATTTGTTGCGCAGTAAAACCATGCCAACAACCTAAAGACTGTGTGTATTGGCTGGTGTCTTTATCGTAAGCGGCCATATCTTCACGCATTACATCTGCGGTGTATTGTGCAATTTCAATCCCCGTACGAAAACGGTTTTGTAAACGCATGCGGCTTGCATATTCAGGGTTAATGGCTTTCCATGCGCTACCTTGAGATTGGCAAAGTGTTGCTAGAGTATCGGTTTCACGTGTGTATGTTGTCATAATAAAATCCTTCGAACGGGTCTATAAATTATTTAAATTATTGTGAGAGTGGCTAGGAGTGTGTGCTCCGTATCGCTTGATTCAACATTAGGCTTATTTTTTAGATTTAGTAAATTTATAGTTGTTATTACCGCTATATTTTTTGTGAATGGCTAAAAAGCACGCACTGAGCCTTTTTTGCGTTATTGTTGCTTTAACGCACACAACAACACCGCGACCGTTTAAGGAAGGTAAATATGGCACACACTCTCACACACTCAGGGCTAAGCGTAGATACACAGCTGGCCAACTTTGTAAAAACACAGCTACTCCCAGGCACTCATTTATCTGAGCAGCAATTTTGGCAAAGCTTTGCAAACATAGTACAAACGCTTACCCCACAAAATAACGCTCTTTTAGCTAAGCGCGAGCAGCTACAACAACAAATAGATGACTACCATAAAACAAATAAAACGTGGGATAGCGCGCAGTACCAAGCGTTTTTAACAGACATTGGCTACCTAGTACCAGAGCCTGCAGACTTTGCCATTAAAACCCAAAATGTAGAGCCCGAAATAGCACTCAGCGCAGGCCCTCAGCTTGTTGTGCCTGTTAGCAACGCACGTTTTGCGCTTAATGCGGCTAACGCGCGCTGGGGTTCGTTATACGATGCGCTATACGGCACCGACGTATTAAGTGAAGACGACGGCGCTGAAAAAGGCACTACGTATAATCCAGTTCGTGGTTTTAAAGTAATGGCGTATGCGCGCCAGTTTTTAGATAAGGCCCTGCCCCTTAAAAATGGCTCACACATAGAAAGCACCAACTACTCAATTGTTGAAGGCGCCTTGTCTATCACCCTAAGAGACAGCTCGCATACTCAATTAAAAAACCCTGAGCAACTTATTGGCTACCAAGGCGAGGCGCAAAACCCAAGTGCTATTTTATTAAAAAACAATGGCCTGCATGTAGAGCTGCAAATAGACCATCACCACCCTATTGGCCAAGCCGACAAAGCAGGATTAAAAGATGTTTTGCTTGAAGCTGCACTAACAACCATTATGGATTGCGAAGACTCTGTTGCCGCAGTAGATGCCGAGGATAAGGTACAAGTTTACAAAAACTGGCTGGGTTTAATGCAAGGTAACTTGGTTGAATCGTTTAAAAAAGGCGATAAAACCATAGAGCGTACTTTACAAAGCGATAGGCAATATACAGCCCTTGATGGCAGTAGCCTTACGCTTAAAGGCCGCAGCATGATGTTTGTCCGTAATGTAGGCCACTTAATGACAAACCCTGCTATTACTGACATTTACGGCCAACCCGTATTTGAAGGCATTATGGATGCGATGTTTAGCGCAACCGCAGCCCTGCACGATTTAAATAAAAAAACAGGCATTAAAAACACCAGTGCGCAAAGCATCAATATTGTAAAACCCAAAATGCATGGCCCTGAAGAAGTTGCTTTTACAAATACGCTTTTTAGCATGGTAGAAGAAGCACTTAGCTTGCCAAAAAACACCCTAAAAATGGGGATTATGGATGAAGAGCGTCGTACTTCAGTCAATTTAAAAGCCTGTATACACGCAGCCAAAACGCGCGCGGTGTTTATAAATACTGGCTTTTTAGACCGCACGGGCGATGAAATTCATACCTCTATGCACGCCGGGGTCGCTTTGCCAAAAGCCGCTATTAAAGCTCAGCCGTGGATCAAAGCATACGAAGACCGTAACGTTGATACAGGCCTTGCCTGCGGCCTAAGCGGTAAAGCACAAATAGGTAAAGGTATG
>NZ_DJHW01000125.1:2340-3168 GCF_002433295.1 Pseudoalteromonas sp. UBA6610
GCACAAATAGGTAAAGGTATGTGGCCTATGCCAGATAAAATGGCACTTATGATGGAGCAAAAGCTTGCTCATGTGCAATCTGGCGCTAATACCGCGTGGGTGCCCTCGCCTACCGCAGCCACTTTGCACGCTATGCATTATCACGATGTAGACGTATTTACTGAGCAAAAAGAAATTGCCAAACGAGGCATGGCAAGCCTTACTGATTTACTTACACCTCCTTTAATGTCTCAGCCGCAAACGCTCAGTAAAGAAGATATTCAAAGTGAGCTTGAGAACAATGCACAAGGCATTTTAGGCTACGTAGTACGCTGGATAGACCAAGGTATTGGCTGCTCAAAAGTGCCTGATATTAACCACATAGGCTTAATGGAAGACAGAGCAACCTTGCGTATTTCAAGTCAACATATGGCAAACTGGCTACAGCATGGGGTGTGTACTCAACAACAAATAGAGTCGATTATGGCTAAAATGGCTAAAGTGGTTGATGGCCAAAATGAGCACGACAGCGCGTACAAGCCTATGGCACAAAACGAAGAGTCACTTAAAAATAGTATTGCTTATCAAGCCGCTTTAGCACTTGTATTAGAAGGTGCTAAGCAGCCAAGTGGCTACACCGAGCCCCTATTACACAGTTACCGCTTAAAATATAAAGCAAAACACCATAACCTAGCTGAATAGTTAACATTAGTTTAACAGCAAAAAAGCGCGTTTTGCCTACACAAAACGCGCTTTTTGTTTATTAGGGCGTGTTGATCTTTGCAGATTGAAATTTGTTCAACCTAGGCAGAACCCAAAAGGGCAGCGTATGTTTGGCATTTATGCTAC
>NZ_DJHW01000125.1:3517-21257 GCF_002433295.1 Pseudoalteromonas sp. UBA6610
TTTATGGGGAATAACCACACTTCAGAGGCTCTGCCTTGCCTAAAAACCAAACATACTGCTGCAAATTCAAGCGCCAAAGGTCAACACGCCCTAGTACCGTTCTTTATTTAGTGCTCACTGTACCTAGCGCTAAATTAATTTTTAATTATTGCATTGTGATACACGTTTTGAACGTCATCACAGTCTTCAAGCATATTGATGAACTTGTCAAAATTAGCAATAACTTCTTCATCTTCAATTTCTACATGCACTTGCGGAACAAACGTAATTTCATCTACTTCAAAGTTAATCCCTTCAAAGTTTTCCTCAAGTGCTGTTTTCGCTTTATAGTACTCAGTATGAGGTGCAAATACCGACACTTTACCATTTTCAACTTCAACGTCGGTTACATCAACGTCGGCCATCATTAGTGCTTCAAGGACCACTTCGTCATCGTCACCGGCAAAACCAAGTACAGCAAGGTGATCAAACATATGTGCAACACAGCCCGGTGTACCAATTTTTGAATCTGTTTTGGTAAACGGTAAACGTACATCTTTAATTGTACGGTTTGGATTGTCGGTTAAGCAATCAACAATAACCATGCAGTTACCTGGGCCATAGCCTTCGTAACGTGCGGGAGAATAATCTTCCCCTGCCCCACCGGCTGCTTTTTCAATTGCTTTTTCTATTACGTGAGCAGGAACCTGGTCTTTTTTTGCTTTTTCTATTAGACGACGCAGTGATTGATTGACATCGGGGTCTGGTTCGCCATTTTTAGCGGCAACATAAATTTCTTTACCGTACTTTGAGTTAACTTTAGTTTTTGCGTTGGCTGTTTTAGCCATCGAGCTCTTACGGACTTCAAATGCTCTGCCCATCTTGTGCCTCTAATCAATACGTTAATTTTGCCATATTTTACCAACTCAAACCCTATTGGGCTAGGGTCTGTTGAACTTTACAAACTGAATTTGAAACAACCTAATTGCTAAATAAATAAGGCCGAGCCTATGCAAATAATACAGGAGTAATTACACAAAAATAAAAGCTAAGCGCTATTTAACATAACTCTACTTTTTGTGAGTAACTTTCGACTAAAGTAACTAACTCTGTAAATTCACGTAAAACGTAATCAGCTTGGTCGGCATAAATAGGCACCGCGTTTGGCGCGTACAAACAAGCGCGCATATTTGCATTATGTGCTGCTTGAATGTCGTATAAAAAATCCCCTACGTATAACAAGTTGCTGGCGTTTATATTCCAAAGCGTGGCAATTGCATTTAAGGCACTGGGATCGGGTTTGGCTGGGGCATCGCTACGGGTTAATACCGTTTCGATAGGTAGTGGGTTATTTTGTAGCTTTATGGCTGCCGCTTTATCAAAATTGCGGGTAACAATAGCCATAGGAATATTTTTAACTTTAAGGGCGTTAACGGCTTCGGTTACGCCTGGCAATATAGTGGCAAACTGAGCGTCTTGCAGCTCGTGCTGATGCACTATATTCATCGCCTCTTCACGCATGTAGGGCGATGGAAGGTGGGCAATATAATCAAGTAGGTCTTGCTCGCATGGGCAACCTATTTGTGCTTTTATAAGAGAGAAATCTAACTCAGACGATACTAACGTGCCATCTAAATCAAATATAACTCCTTGAATAGCCTCTACTTGAGCTTTCATATCATTCCTTGAATGGGGTAAAAATCAATACAACATGTGTACACATAATGACTCTACTTCATGAGAATAATTTAGCAAATGTTTATCAAACAAATTATTAGAAAAGTATTCACTTATCTATTACTTAGCCTTATAAACACCAATTAATTACTAAAATTCTACGAACAGCTAGTAATAACAGATCAAAAATGAACACAGCATAAACAAAAGGAGAATACGCGCACATAAACTGCAGTGCGCGTAGGTTGGGGAAGTACTTATTGCTCGAACTTAGCCTCGAGCCAGGTATCGTTTTGGGTAAAGTGAAGGGTTTTAATCTTGCCTTTACCTTCTACGTTTACCATATTTACTTGAGAAGGCCATAAGTCACGCAGTGCGCCGTTACTCATTTTTATGCCTTCAATCCCTTTTGGGATAGGAGCTTCTTGATACACCCAAAAAAACTTTCCATCAATTTGCGCACCTACTTGGCTAAGCGTTAATGGCTTACCCTTTAAGGTTTGCAGCGCAACATGCGACTCAACATACTCTACAAAACGTTGTTGGTCGGCCTTGTTGCTAATGATATCGGCTTTTCCATTAAATAAATGCGCTACAGCATGCTCAGTATCATGTAAATAAAAGCGATGCATAAGCTCAATATTGTTAGTACGTTTATTAAAAAGCACCGTAGTAACCGATGACTTTAGTTGATGCGCCATACTTGGCGAAGCAACTAAAAGGCAAACAATAATAAGCAAAAAGCGCATTATTGTTGCTCCTCACCATCTTTTTTCTCGTCTTTTTTAAGCTCAGTTTTAATGTCTTGCATAATATCTCGACTTACTTTCGCTTTACTCTTTTTCTTTTTATACACTTCAATACGTGAAGGAATAATACGACGAGGGTAGTTGTTGTTCTCAACATCTACATCAGCTGTTTCCCAGCGAGGGTCAACGCTTACCGATACCAATGGCTTATTTTTATCTGTAACAATAAGCTTTTGTACATTTTTGTGATTACGGCGCCAAATTTCAGCCGGAATGTAACGCTCTTCGGTTGTGCCATCTTCATAGGTTAGCTCTAATAAAATAGGCATTACCAAGCCACCTAGATTTGAAAACTCCATAACATAGTAGTTTTTATCTTCTTCAAGCGCGCGATCTAGCGTTTTACGCTCCCACGGCTCTAAGCCTTTTAAAAACTTGTTGTACGCGTTACGTTCTTTATTGGTAACAGTAAAGCGGTCGTTTTCGTCGTAAAAGTCGGTAATATCTGGATTTTTTTCAACCCAAGTTTGCTTACCTTCTTCACGGTTGCGCTTAACAAATAGTGATGTTGGTTTGTCTGCTTCTATATCGCGTAAGCGTTTAAAGTCAATATCAGGGTTTTTAGTATCTAAACGTAATTGATACACTTTATCTAACGAGATATCTACATGGTCGGTGCTGTAAAACCAGCCGCGCCAAAACCAATCTAAATCAACACCAGAGGTTTCCTCCATCGTACGGAAAAAATCTGCTGGAGTAGGGCGCTTGTATTTCCAGCGCTGTGCGTACTCTTTAAAAGCAAAGTCGAATAAGTCACGACCTAAAATAACTTCACGTAAAATATTAAGTGCCGCAGCTGGTTTAGTATAAGCATTAGGGCCTAAACGTAGTACGCTGTCTGACTGCGTCATAATAGGTACTTGGTTTTGCGATTTCATGTAGCTTACAATATCGCGCGGCTCAACACCCCACGGTATAGTTGGGTCCCATTCACGCCCTGCAACGCCATCTAAAAAGCTATTTAAACCTTCATCCATCCAGGTCCATTGGCGCTCATCAGAGTTTACAATCATAGGGAAGTAAATATGGCCAACTTCATGAATAACCACACCAATTAAAAAGCGTTTTTCAGCTTGAGAATAAGTGCGCGAGCCATCATCTTGCAGCTCTGTACGTGGGCCATTAAAAGTTATCATTGGGTATTCCATACCACCTACAGGGCCATTTACCGATTGCGCTACAGGGTATGGGTAGTCAAATGAATAGCGAGAGTACACTTCCATCGTATGTACTACAGATTCAGTTGAATACTTTTTCCATAAATCGCCACCCTCTTTAGGGTAAAACGACATAGCCATCACTAAAGGTTGTTCATCGCCACCTTGCTGATAGCCCTTTGCATCCCACATAAATTTACGCGACGACGCCCACGCAAAGTCACGCACATTTTCTGCTTTAAAGTGCCATGTTTTTGTTTTATCGGTACCTTGTTTTTCGTTTTCTAACGCTTCTTCTTCAGTAACAATAAATACAGGGCGCTTTGCTGTTTCAGCTTTTTCTAAGCGGTTACGCTGCGTGCGAGTAAGCACTTTGCTTGCGTTATCTAACTTACCTGTTGCCGATACAATATGATCAGCAGGTACAGTAATTTCTACATCGTAATCACCAAACTCAAGCGTAAACTCACCACGGCCTAAAAACGGCTTGTTTGTCCATGCTTCGTAATCGGTGTAAGCAGCTAAACGCGGAAACCACTGCGCAAGTAAAAATATATCGTTGCCATCTTCTTCAAAGTGCTCGTAACCAGAACGTGCACCTACGGCATCTTCTTCAACAATGTTAAAAGCAAAGTTCATACTAAACTCAGCTTCTTTGCCTGGTTTTAATGGCTCGTTTAAATCTATACGCATTAGCGTATCAACAACAGTTACGCGCAGTTCATCGCCATTGTCATCTTTTACATTGCTAATTGTATAGCCTAACTCGTTGTCGCTCATAAATTGTTGACGACGTAGCTCACCTAAACTTAATTTAGCCGGCTTTTGTGCAGGTAAACTATTTAGCGTGCTTTTAAACGTTTTTGTGGTTTCGGCAATTGAGTCGCTTTTAAAAATATTTTGATCTAACTGTAACCACAAATATTTAAGTGTATGCGGCGAGTTATTTTTATACTCAATGCTTTGGCTTGCTGTTAAGCGGCGCTTTTTTTCATCAAGCTTTACATCTATGTCGTAATTAACACGTTGCTGCCAGTATTTTTCGCCAGGCTCACCGGCGGCACTACGATAAACATTTGGGGTAGGAAGCGCTTCGTCTAACTGGCGAAACTTATCAACGAATGAGCCTTTAGTTTGCTCAACGGATGACGCTAACACAGCGCTCGACATTGCCAAAGGCAACACAAACGCGCTTAGCGTAAGAACTGTTTTTTTCATTATGAGTCCTAGTGGAATTTTGTGAGCGTACTTTGACAAAGTTACTATTTTTGTTCAATTAATTAGCGACCAACCGCCCATTAAACACGGTAATATTCACGTTGTTTTAACATGCTTTTTTAATCAGTAAATTAAGCCGCTTTTAAAACTGTAAAGGGGGTTTACACTTCACAGCTAGTTGATGTGTATTAATTAAGGTACGAACGCAGTATTTATAAGGGTTCAGGCCTAATTCATGCCATTAGCTTAGGATTAAATTAAGGTGCAAAAATATGTTGTTTTAATTGAGCTTAAATTTATAGCGTTAGCAGTGTTTACACGGTTCTAATGCGCTCAGGTTCAATACAAATTAAGCAGCATATTTAAACTAAAGGAGCCCGATATGAAATTTTACATTGTAAAAAAAGATCATCAGCTCGAAGCTATCCCTGCTGATAAAGACTTACTAGAGCGCTACGAATCAAACCAATATTCGTATGTTAATGTGGTGTCGGCATGCAATAAGCAAGATGCACTAAAACGTCTATCTACTGAACAAAAACACAGTAAAAAGTGGCTAATAATTGGCGCAAATATTGCCGTGTTCTCACTAATATTAACTATTTATACGATAAATTAAAAATAGTGAAATTTTAGGTTGATATTTAGTGCATTTTATATTTAAAATCGCCCACTTTTTTTATTTGAGCATAATAAAATCGTTACAATTATTCTCAAATATGTACTTATTACCAGTAAGCAATGTGGTGGGTGTATGGATTTTTATATCCTAAAAAAACAACAAGAGCTAATAGCCATTCCAGCAAATCAGCAAAGTTGTAAGCAGTATCTAGACTCAGGTTATTTTTATATTGATAAAGTAGCCGCCTGTAACGAAACGAATGCCATAAAAGCATTGCAAGCAAAGCAAACTAAAAGTTTAAAAATGCCGCTAGGTATGGCTTTGATAGCGCTTCCTGTCATTATTATTGCTATATATAGTTTTACCTAAACTAAAGCCCTCCCGAGGCTTGCATCTTTACTTGCCTTGGGTATATTGGCGCTCTTATGGTTTTTTAAGAGCGCGATATGAAAGTTCTCCACACCTCAGATTGGCACCTAGGCCAACAATTTTATGAACATGACCGCCGTGATGAGCACGCTGCATTTTTTACTTGGCTACTTAGCACCCTAGTAGAGCAACACATAGATATACTTTTAGTTGCAGGCGACATTTATCATACTGCCACACCCAGTGCCAGCGCCGAAAACCAACTCTACCAATTTATAAAAGATGCTAAAAAGCGTTGCCCGCAATTGCATGTTGTTATTATTGCCGGCAACCACGACTCAGCAAATCGTATATTAGCAGCGCAGCCCTTACTTGCTCAGTTTGACACCCATGTAGTGGGGCGCTTTGAAATAACCGACCCAGCCAATACCGTGATTGAAATAAATACGCAAAATAAACGCGCTGTAATCGTCGCTATGCCTTTTTTACGTACCAGCGACATAAGTTCACTTAGTCATACTAAAAACGGCCCTAGTTACGCACAAGGCGTTGAAAAAGCCTATCAGCTTGCCCTTGATCACGCTTATAGCATTAACGGGCAAAATTCGCCGTTAATTGTAATGGGGCACTTACATGCCAAAGGCGGTGATATTTCAAGTGACTCAGAACGTAATTTAGTGATTGGTGGGGAGGAGTCTATTTCGGCCAGTGTATTTGGTAACAAGGCAGACTACGTAGCATTGGGGCATTTACACAAAGCGCAGCAAGTCGCTAAAAAAGACGTTATTCGTTACAGCGGTACGCCCATTCCTATGTCGTTTTCAGAGCGTAAGTACACGCACCAAGTTAATATAGTAGAATTTAAAAGTGATGAAAAACAAACTATTAGCACATCTGTAAACCCCCTTTACATTCCACGCTCTGCTGAAGTGATTATTTTACCAAAAGGGGAGTGCGTGCCATTGAGCGAGTTATGCGAGCAAATTAAAGCGCTCGATACATCACAACATACTATTGCCCCTTATTTACGCGTAAAACTTAAATCAAGTGATACCGACACCACCTTTAGAGAACAAATAGAGCAGGCACTTGAGGGTAAACACGTAAAATTTTGCGGCATTGAGCGGGTACGAGAACAAACCACAACAAGCGATAACAGCGCCGTATTTGAAGATTTAAGCGAAATTGAAATGCTCAACCCATTAAACTTATTAGAACAAGCCTTTGCAAACGACAAAGATATGGCCGGCCAAGCTGTACCAGATGAGCTAAAAACACTGTTAAACGATGTAATAAGTGAGCTGACGGAGCAAGAGCAACTATGAAAATAACCGCAGTTCGTATTCACAACTTAGCCTCAATAGTCGATGCCGAAATCGACTTTACTCAAGCTCCACTGAAAGATGCGGGCTTGTTTGCTATAACCGGCGACACAGGCGCAGGTAAAAGCACCTTTTTAGATGCTATTTGTTTAGCGCTTTATACTAAAACAGCACGCTTAAAAGGCGATAAAGGCAACTTAATTGATTTTAACGGCGACAGCATAAAGCTAAACGATGCGCGTAACTTACTGCGCAGAGGCAAATGGGAAGGCTTTGCTGAAGTTGATTTTGTTGGCCAAGATAAACAATTATACCGCGCACGCTACGTTATTACCCGCACCCACAAAAAGGCAACAGGCAAGTTAAAAGTAGCTGAGCATACGTTACTAACCTTGCCCGATGAAACCCTAATAGCCGATAAAAGCCAAACCATAAAAAAAGTAGAGAACAAAATAGGGCTAAGCTTTGATCAGTTTTCGCGTGCGGTATTGTTAGCACAGCACGAGTTTGCAGCCTTTTTAAAAGCCACAGGCGATGAACGCGCACAACTTTTAGAGTGTTTAACCGGCACCGATAAATTTAGCTTAATAGGTAAACGTATTTTTGAGCGTAATAAAGCGCTAAAAGATCAATATGAATTACTTAATGCAAGCCTTGCAAGCTACACCTTGTTAAGCGATGACGAATTAAGTGCTAAACAAACCCAGCGCGATGAGTTACTTAAAAAAATTGAGCAAACTAAAAAAACGCATGCAGCAACAGAGCAAGACTTAAATTGGTATAAGCAAGCAGCAAGCTTATCGCAGGCACTAGAACACGCAGTAAAGCAGCAACAACACGCGCAACAACAGCTTGATGCCATAGCAAAGCAAAGTGAGCAAGCTAAACAAGCACAAAGCGCCCTTGAAATAAAAGACAACCGCAAACGTCATGAGTACTTAACGGCGCAAAACAAAGCACTTAGTACGCAAATAAGCGATTTAAAAGCGATTGACCATGCTGCGCTTATAAAAGAGCAGGCCGCAACACTTACAACAAAGCAAAGCGAGTTAAAAACAGCGCAAGTGCAAAAGCAAACGGCAGAACCAATTATTGCAAAAGCCCGCGAGCTCGACAGCCAACTTGCTATACACGCACAAACCATTACAAACCTGACTCAGCAAAGCGAAAAAGAGCAGCAGCAACTTAGCGAATTACAAACGCAGTACACGCAAAGCCAACATGCACTTGATGAGGCAAACAAACTCAGCACTGGGCATCAAACGTGGCTAAACGAGCACACGCAGCTTAAACCATTGGCTAATGATTGGAATTATTACCAACATAGCTTTAATACGTATTTAAGTGCCAATGAGCAAATAAAGGCAACCGCTTCGCAAAACCAACAGCTGTTAGAAGAGCAAACTAAACAAGCGGCGCTGTTAGCAGAGCAAACTAAAAAAGTAGAGCTGCAAGAGCAACAACTTGCGCATCAACAAAAAGATCTTAACCAGCTAAGTGAGCAACAACGCCAATTTAATATTGAACAATGCGATAGCAAACTTAAAAATATTGAATATTTAAAAGATCAGCGCTTGCGCTACCAGCAGTTTAATCAAGAAATAAAACACAGCACACAACAACAAGCGGCGGTTGCGGCCAAGCTTGTACACAGTGAGCAAACGCAAACAACATTGCAACAAAGCTTAGCCTCGTGCGAGCAAGCACTTAAACACAGTGAATACGCATTAAACCAAGCTCGCCTGCGTGCCAGCGAAAACGTAGAGCATTTACGCACGCAGCTTACCCCTAACGAGCCATGTGTAGTGTGCGGGGCAAAAGAGCACCCGTATGCAAGCAGCCAAAACCCGCAATTAAATAACCTAATAGCCGATTTTGAAACAAGTTATAACCAAGCTAAGCAGCAACACGATAGCGCCCAAGCTAAGCTGCACCAGCACCAAACTCAACATGCTGTACTTGTCACTGAGCACGCCCAATACAGCCAAGCCATACAGAACGCACAGGCAAAGCAGCTAGAAATTAAAACAACAATGCAAGGGGCACGTACAGAGCTTAACGACTTAACAGCACAGCAGCTTGATGAAACATACGCGCAGCTCAGCAGTCAAAAGTCGCACTATTTTGAATCGCAAAAACAGCAAACAGCCCTGCAAGAAAAAGTAAATCAGCTAATAAATAACTTAAAAGCCGAGCAACATACACAGCAGCAATTGCATAATCAGCATGTTGAATTAACTAATAGGCTTGGCCAAATAAACACTAAACATGCAGAGCTAAATACGCAAGTTAACGAGCTTACCAGCACTCTTAATGCACAGTTTGAGCACAGTGACTTTTGGCAGCAATTGCAAAACAACACGCTTAATATGAGCGATTTAAGCCAGCAGGTTGAGCAGTACCAACAAACACAAGTTCAGCTTGAACAAAGTCAAAAACAAATAGACAGCGCTAATCAGCAATTACAGCAACTCACACCGTTAATTGCTAAAAGTGAGCAAGCGCTTAAAGTTTTAAAAGACGATTTAGCCAAAGCGCAACAACTGCAAAGCACCACACGCACAGAGCGCCTTGCTTTATTTAACAACGAGCCACTAAGTGCCGATGATTACCAAGCAAAACTTAATGCGCAGCTTGAGCAATGCCAAAAGGCGTTACATACAAGCCAACAAGCCCACGACAGCGCAATTAAAAAACGCGATGAGCACGCTATAACACTCAAAAACATTGAGCAGCGCTTGGCAGAGCAAATTCAAGAGCAAAGCACACTTGAAGAGCGCTACAATGCCTGGTTTAGCGACTTTAAAGCGCAATATAGCGAGGCAAATCACGAACAGATCGCAATTTTACTAACTCTGACTAGTGAGCAAATAAAAGAGCAATTAATGCAGTTTGAGCAGCGTTTAGCAGCACTTACAGACGCAAATGCAGCGCTTAAGCAACAGCAAAAGGCGCAAACAGATCACCAAAATACTAACAAGCCCGAAAAAAGCGAAAGCCAATTAGCAGAGCAAGAAACGACCTTAGCCAATAAACAAACTGAGCTACAAAATAGTTTGCTTGGCACTAATACCGCGCTTGAGCAACACAATCAAAACGCCAAAGCACTTAAAGGCAAACACGCTGAACTTGCTACCCTTAAAAAGCAGGTAGAGCAGTGGCACGTGCTTAATAAAGTATTAGGGGATGCAACCGGTAAAACCATGCGTAATTTAGCGCAAACACAAACCCTTAAAATATTGCTGCATTATGCTAACAGCCATTTAAAAACCCTCAATAAACGCTACGAGCTCACTGCCATTGCGCAATCGCTCGATATAGCCATTATTGACCGCGATATGGCCGACGAACAACGCTCGGTTAATACGCTCTCTGGTGGTGAATCATTTTTAGTATCACTAGCACTGGCATTAGGGCTTGCATCGCTTTCTTCAAACAAAGTGCAAATCAACTCTTTGTTTATTGACGAAGGGTTTGGTACGTTAGATAGCGAAACACTCAGCGTTGCTATGGACGCACTCGACTCATTACAAGCACAAGGCCGTAAAGTAGGGGTTATATCGCATGTGAGTGAAATGAGTGAACGCGTAGCCACGCAAGTACATGTAAGTAAAAAAAGTGGTGGATACTCCACTGTTGAAGTCTTATAAAGGAGTTAAAAAATGCCAACATTCACAGGCGAGCAAGCAACGCATTACAACGACCGCATTACCCGTTTAGTCCCTGGTTATGAGCTATTGCACCAACTTACTAATGCTCAACTTAAAGCAACCCTTAAAGATAACGCACATATTTTAGTCGTGGGCGCAGGCACAGGCAAAGAAATACTCGCTCTTGCCGCGCTTAACCCTACTTGGCAATTTACCGCGCAAGATACCTCAAGTGATATGCTCGCAATTGCTAAACAAGCGTTTGAAGAGCACGGCATAGCAAAGCGCGTTAATGTTATTGAAGGCGAGCTTGATAAGCTATCTACTAAGGCCGATGCGGCGCTATGCCTACTCGTAATGCACTTTTTAAAAGACGACGGCAGCAAAAAGCAGCTACTAAAAAACATTAAAGCTAATTTAAATAAAGGCGCAAACTTATTTATTAGCGATTTAATGAAACCCGAAACCGACTTTGAGCGCGAAGCACAAATTACTGTGTGTGCCGATTTAGGCTTAAGTGATGCAGGGCAAGCCTACACAGCTCAAAACTTAGACAGTGAATTTTACCCACTTGATAGAATGCGCTTTAGCGAGTTACTTAACGAGTGCAAATACGGTATTCCTAAGCTTTATTTTAAAGCGCTTGGTTTTAGCGGATACGTTGTTTAACTTATCTTGAAGGATGCGGCCTGCACCATTTAACCGTATGTTTATGGCGCGGTATGGTTTTACATTCTTTATTAGAATCGGCACCTGGCTCGCTAACATATTGCGAGCTTGGTGCTACACTGGCACAGCCTGCGGCCAATAATATTGCAAATACGGGTATTAATTTTTTCATTTCATCACCTATTAAAATCTGTATTTAAGCGCTTTGCAGTTACTGTTAATGCAAAGCGCTTATTACTTTGCCAATTGCATCACCAATTTGGCGGGTAGTTATGCATCTACAAAAATAACTTCGCCAGTAATAAAGCCATCAACCGAACGCTCAAACGCTTTACCAACAAGCTTGCCTGGCACGGGTTGAAAACCTGGCATCATTTCGCCATATACATCCCACGCTTCTTCAAGCACAGTAGGGTTAACCACATTAATACGCGTGCCACGTGGCATTTCTAGTGATACACATTTTGCAAACGTATCTATTGCGCCGCTTGTTGTTGCATCGGCAATCGCAAAAGGAATCGGTTTAACGTTTAAAATACCGCTAATGAGCGTAAATGAGCCCTCATCTGCAATGTACTTTTGACCAATACGTACAAGGTTAATTTGCCCCATCATTTTGCTCATAATGGTCGTCATCCACTGCTCTTCGCTCATATCAGCAAAGGTTTCGTATTCGCATAAACCCACTGTATTAACTACCGCATCAAAGTGGCCTACTTTTTCGTACAAAGCAGTAATTGACGCTTCACTCGTAATATCAACAATATGATCTACATCGCCCGAGCGACCCGCTGTAATTACTTTATGCTTAGATAAACCGGTCAATGCCGCTTGACCCATTTTGCCCAGTGCACCGATTAAAATTACTGTTTTCATTGTTTGCTCCAATCATTCAATTTAGTGTGTAGGGGCATAATAAGGGTGTAGCTCGACAATTAGAAACAACCACTTCATGTAAGTGATACAAAAATAAATGGTAATGTGATACGTTAATAATGCTAAAACAACAAAGGCATTGGCATGAGTAAGTTAGACAGGCTAGATATAAAGCAGCTGCGTATTTTCCAGGCGCTCATTCGCGAAAAAAACGCATCAAAAGCGGCGAGTAAATTAGGCTTAACCCAACAAGCTGTGAGTGAGCAACTCAAAAAGCTGCGTGATGTATTTAACGACCAGCTGTTTTTAAGAAAAACCACCGGCTTTGTGCCAACGCCTTATGCAGAAGAGTTATCGGTAGATATAGACAAGCTGCTAAACGATTTTCAGGCATTATTAGCGCCTAAAATATTTGACCCAAAAACAGTTGATGGTGCGTTTGTAATAGCCGCTACCGACTACGCACAGCAAGTTGTTTTGCCAGCGCTTGTAAAAGAGTTAAGAGAGCAAGCGCCTAATTTAAAATTAATAATAAGAGACTTTGAACTCGACAGCCTGCACGATTTAATGGAAAACGGTAAAGTTGATTTAGCCATTGCCTTCCCCCGACTACATCCCAAGTACTTACCCCATTATTAAGTTATTTGAAGAACAACATATTTGCGTTACTTCAGCTAACTCATCAATAGCAGGCACAAAACCAACCCTTGCACAAATAGCCAGTTACCCAAGCATTATAGCCTCGCCTTCGCGCCCAAATTTTAAAGGCTCTATTGACGATTGGTTTAAAAGCTTTGATTTAACGCGCAATGTTGTTGTATCGGCACCGTGTTTTTCAATTGTACCTATGTACCTAGAAACCACCGACTCCATCGCGTTTTTACCCTCACGCGCGGTAAGCTCCGAACTGGTAAAAATAGAGCTACAGCAGCTGCCAGCTCCGTTTGATGTAATTGCCGCGTGGCATCCACGCTACAATAAAAACCCACTGCATAAATGGGTAGTGTCAAAGTTAGTGGTTGAGTAATTTGGATATATTAATTCTGATCAAACGCTTAAGACAAGCTCATCCTAAAACGTAGGTCGGTTAAGCGAAGCGCCACCCGATGCGCTAATATCCACATCACCTAACATGTTGCTGTGCCCGCAAACTCAAGAAATCTCACCAAGTGCTTTCATCGCGGCCTGCGCTTTATCGGTTTGTACAAAAATATGATCGTGATAAAACGCAGCTACTACGTTAGCGCTTATATTATGCTCGGTTAATTTGGCCGATACCGCAGCGGTTAACCCAACAGCCTCAAGGCTTGAATGCACATTAAGGGTAATTAAATTATATTTAGCTTCATAAGTAATACCGGCTTTATTGGCGGTATCTGCATTTAAAATAAGGGTTAGGCCTTCTTCTTCAACGTAACTGGCAAGCGGGTTTAAATGAACGTAGTCAGCAAGGTTGCCTGCTAAACAACAAAATATAAATTCACCTTGTTTAAGCTCGGGGTTCATTGATTTTAATAACGTATTTAGCTCTAAAATTCCCGCCATGTTGAGTCCTTACATTTTTAATTAGATGTTTTAAGCTTGGCAACTAGCTCGCTTAATCGGGCTATTTTAATATTACTTAACTGCCGGTAATCAAAGTACGGGCACACAATAATGTTATTCGTTGTATCAATTGCAAACTCATCGTCTAACCAATTAAATTGCGCATTAAGCTTACCTTGCTGTAATAAGTTTTTAGCATGAGTTCGCCCAGCAATAATATGCAGTTGGTTTTTATTTGTGCCGTTAATGATGGGCGCACTAAATAACAGCGCTGTTTTACTGTTTTTTTGCAGTAAAAGTGTATCGCGATATGCTTGCCAGCTAGCGGCTTGTTTAGCAAAGCTGTAATGCTCACTCGGTAGCGCAAACAACACTTTAGCGTATACGTTAAACACTTTACGCCAGCCATTACCACAGTGCTGGTTTATGGTATTTATTTGCTCGTTTATTACAGGCTCAACACTTTGTAGAGTTGCAAAGTAGGGCATAGGCGGCGCTTTTGCCACATAAACGGCTACGCTAAAGGCTTGCTCACCTAAGCCAATTAGTTGCTCACTCACACTAGCTCGCCTTTTTTTGCGCTAAAATACGGTCGAGGTTATTGGCAAAGTTTTGGCGGTCGGTTTGGCTAAGCGGTGGTGGCCCGCCACTCATTTCTACGCCGCTTGAGCGCATGGTATCCATAAAGTCGCGCACGTTTAATAACGAGCGAATATTCTCTGGCGTGTAAAGCTCACCACGCGGGTTAAGTGCTTGGCCACCGTTATCTATAACTTCACTGGCTAGCGGTATGTCGCCAGTAATAACTAAATCGCCTTTTTCTACGCGTTTTACTATTTCGTCATCGGCCACATCAAACCCGCTCGAAACCTGTACGCGGCTTATAAATTTTGAAGGCGGAATGCGCATTGCATGGTTAGCTACTAAAATGGTTGGTGTTTGCGTGCGCTCAGCGGCTCTAAAAAGTATTTCTTTTATTACCACAGGGCATGCGTCGGCATCTACCCATATTTTCATGCTTAAATCTTTTAATTGCTCTAGTATTTAGCTGATCCTATAGCAATTTATTTTAATCGGCTAGCAAACTTTATTGGCTTAGAGCCGTACAAACAACATCACTTTTAAAAAGGAGCTTTCATGAAGGCCATTACGACTATTTTACTCATTACAGGGTTATTTTTACTCACCGCCTGCACAAGCGCACCTGAGGGCATTACTCCGGTTAAAAACTTTGACCTTGAGCAATACAAAGGTAAGTGGTACGAAATTGCCCGCCTTGATCACTCATTCGAAGAGGGTATGGAGCAAGTAACCGCGACTTACACCGTAAATGACGATGGTACTGTAAAAGTGCTCAACAAAGGTTTTATAACTAAAGAGCAAAAGTGGGATGAAGCACAGGGTTTAGCTAAATTTGTAGAAGGGACTGACACAGGCCATTTTAAAGTCTCGTTTTTTGGCCCATTTTATGGTGCTTACGTTATTTTTGAACTAGACCAAGACGACTACCAATATGCGTTTATTACAAGTTATAACCGCGACTTTTTATGGTTTTTATCGCGTACACCTACCGTTAGTGACAAACTTAAACAACATTTTATAGCTAAAGCAAACAAACTAGGCTTTGCTACAGAGCAAGTTATTTGGGTTAAACAGTAGGTTATTTAGCTATGTAAAGGGGCTTTACAGTTGTTGAGCAAATGATTGTTACAGCTGTAATAAAACGATCATCTCACTGTAAGGTAAGTTAAATATGTTAGGGCTATATTAGCTGCACTTGCAACGAGACATGTAAGTGTTGGACATACTGAATATCCCCCTATTGTTGGCAAGCTTTATAGCTTGCCATTTTTTTGTCTAAAATTAATGGCTTTCTTTGGATCAGGTTTTTACTAACTAAAGTGAATTTACTGCCAGTAATAGCCCTGATAAGCCAATCAGTAACATATTTAAAAAGCTAAATGGCTTAATCAACTTTTCTATAAAATTATAAAAAATCGTTATAATTAATACACTTAGCCCCATAAAGCCACAAAACAGTAAAGCACCGTATCCCTGCTGCGTAACAACACAGAGCAATAAACTTAGTAAAATACTGATCCAGGCAACTATTAGTAGCAAGTTACTTTGCAGCTTAGAGGGACGCGTTGTAAACACCGTTTTAAAATGCGCTGGTTTTGCCAAAGCGAAACCATTAAAAGCAAACAAACAGAGGCTAAAGCTAAGTAAATCAATCATGCTTTTTGCCTCTTTTTATTATCGGCTAGCTTATTAGCTGTTTTTTTAGATGCGCTAGAAGCAGTACGTAATTTTTCGGTTTGTACTAAAAACAGTATGCTAAAAAGTAAAAATACCGCATCGAAAATAAACAAGGCCCATTGTTTATTAAGTAAGTAGCTCACTATATTGCCCTGTGTGGTGAGCGCATTTATTGCCGGTACACTCAAACAGGCGAGGGCATTTATGGCTGCCATTACACGCCATTGCAGCCTATCGCGCTTTAAAAGTGCCATAACGGCAACCACTAACCACGCTAAAAAGAACGCTGTAACTTCTTTTTCACCACGCCCTGCTACGGTCGGGCTAAGTAATCTATTGGCAATAAAAAAGGCGCAGGTAGCCAGTGGTAAACCCATGATGGTGGCAAGGTTTAAAGCTTCAACTAACTGTAAGCCAAATGAGGCTTTACCCTTATTACGCTCGCGTATGCGTTTAGCCCACATTATGCAGCCAGAGCCAATCATTACGCAGCCTGCAATACCGCCAAGTACGTATAACCAGCGCAGTAAAGGCGTAGCAAAGCGCCCTGTATGCATAGAGTTAAGTGATTCATAAAGTGCTTTACTGCTGCTAAGTTCGTCATCAGTTTGTGCAACTAATTCGCCGGTAGCACCACTAAACAAAAGCCGCGGAGATTGATCGCGAAGCGCCTTTGCAGGGCTTACCAATACCGTTACTGTTGAAGCGGCCATATTCGGTTTACTAACCTGAACACGTGTAATATCTGCACTAGGCCACTTAGTATAAACTTGATCCAAAATAGTGTTTATAGGGAGCAATTCTGCACTGCCTTGGGCGTTATTAGTCACGTTATTGCTAGGTGTTACATCGTTAAAAAAGCCACGCATACCCTTGTCGTAAGTCGTTAACGCAGGGTAGGGGAACAACATAAATATAAGCGTAATGATGCCTGTGTAGGTAATCATTAAATGAAACGGTAGGGCAAGTACCGAGCTTAAATTATGTGCATCTAACCAGCTACGAGTCCCTTTATTGCGCCTAAAAGTAAACATATCTTTAAATATGCGCTTATGAATAACCACGCCGGAAATTATTGCCAGCAGCATAAAAAAGCTGGCAAAACACACTACCCAGCGCCCTGTTATGGCATCTAAATAATAAAGCTGATAATGCAACCGGTAAAAAAAGTTACCACCTTTACTTTCAACAAAAGGAGGCAGCGCTTGCATGGTGTTTGGGTTTAATTGGGTATTTACAAACTGGCTGCGGCGCTGCCCCGGCTCTTTAGGTTTTGCATAGCCATATACCAAATACGGTATTCGCTCTTCGGGCAAGGTAATACGCCAACTAGGGGAATTTGCAGCGTGCTGATTCAAATAATCAAAGCCCTTTATAATTTGCTGCCTTTGCGCGGCCACTCTGTCGGTTTGGGCTTGCACATTGTGTATAGCCGGCTGATTCCACAGATTTATTTCGTCTCTAAAAAAGCTCGCTGTGCCTGCAAAAAATATTACGTAAATAATCCAACAGGTAAGTAAGCCCACCCAGGTATGTAGCCAGGTCATCGACCTAAAAAAACTGTCTTTCATAGCCAACCCTTCAGTAA
>NZ_DJHW01000007.1:0-3930 GCF_002433295.1 Pseudoalteromonas sp. UBA6610
CTATTCTTTAATATTCAGCTTCTTATATCTGCATGAATAGCCAAGAATCTAGTCTCACTTTAAAAAAGGAAGCACTAAAATGAGCACACTAGGTCAACAAGTAAAGCAGCTTAGAAATAATAAAAAATTGAGCCAACCTGAATTTGCCCAGCAAGTAGGGATAGAGCAAAATCATACCCAAACTACCTCAAGATGCGAGTTTCAGTTGGAATTAAAAGCGATTTAGGCAAGACATTGATTGCAATTAATAGTGGTTCTATTGTTAAAATCAATAACGCAGTATCAATCGCTTTTAAACCAACCCTTTGGGCGTTTCACAGGCACTTACTCTCATCGTTGTTACTTCTTAAAAGGGACTGCCATTGTTGCAAAGTAACGCCTTGATATTAAGCCCCTGTGAGACGCTGAATTCTGCATCTTGAGGTGGTTTGGGTATATATCAAAACTTGAAAACGATAAATCAATTCCCTCGAATGAAATATTTAGAGCCTTATTGATAGCATTAGATCTTTCAATTGATGAGTTTATGAAGCCGCTTGTATCAAGTCATGATAAAGCCAGGCTTATGCAGATACCGGATGTTGAGCAGTGGTATAAAAATAAAGCTGTGAGCACTTCAGTAACTCAGCGTAAATTGATTTATTTAGCAATGTTTTTAATTTCGTTTGGGTGTGCACTATTTTATGCAGGCCATAAAAATTATGTGTTTAACGAACATTTTTATGAGTATCGCTCAATTGGAATTATTAAAAATGATGAACCACTCAATGTTTTCAATCATTGGAAAGATTATATAATAGATCCCAGTGCTGAAAAGCGTACAGCAAAACTTAAAGAGATGCTTGCAAGGCGTGTTGAACTTTTTAAATTAATGGATGAGTATATCGGTGAATCATTTGTCGAAGAAGTAACGGGTGGTAAACGTGTTTATACAACAAATGCTGTCCCACGCTACATATCACATGCAGGTAATACCTGGCTTGAGTTTATTGGATTATTTGCAGCTGTGTTTGGTTTAGCTCTGGCGGTATTAGAACCAAAATTAACGCGTCACCCATAAAAAGCTGTATGCAAAAAAGCACACAGCTTTTATCTTAAATTTAGCCCATAGTTGTATGGGCTTAAGCGCTATTTTAGATAGGTATCTAAAAAGTTTAAGTAAGCGTTAGAGGCTGTTATACGGTTTTCTTTTTTAGTAAAACCATGCCCTTCATCATCAAACAATACATACTCTACTGGCACGCCATTGGCTTTGACTGCGGCAACGAGCTCATCGCTTTCAACTTGTAAAACACGTGGATCGTTAGCGCCTTGTATTACCATTAAAGGTTTAGTGATATTTTTAGCATGAAATAGTGGCGATATAGCCCGATGACGCTCACCATCTGTTGCAGGGTCGCCCATTTCATCGTACAAAGCCTTTTTAAAACTCTCCCACCAGGGTGGAATTGAGTTTAGCGTTCTTACCCAGTTAGTAACCCCAAAAATATTAATACCGACTTTGAATTCTTCCGGCTCAAAAGCAAGGGCAGCAGCAGTCATAAAGCCGCCGTAGCTGCCCCCTATGATGCCAATTTTATCTGCATCAACCCACTCTAAACTCTGCAGGTGCTTTTTACCGTACACAATATCTTGTAAGTCGTCAGTGCCGTGCTTTTTATCATCCAAATGAAAAAATGTTTTGCCGTATCCTGAACTCCCTCGGTTGTTAACTGCAAAAATAGCATAGCCATGATTAACTAAATGTTGTTGCATTGCTCTGTAACCAGTACGGCTTTGCCCACCAGGACCACCATGCACCCACACCAGCGCAGGTACTTTATTGTTTCTGTTGGCTTGTTTTGGTTTATACAACACGCCTGGTATTTCTAGATCATCAAAACTTTTAAAGCGCACAATGGTGCTCTCTACTAAGTCGTTTTGATCTATGTCTTTACTTAATGTGTTAGTAAGCTGCTTAGCTTTATTACTACCGACTTGCCAAACAAATAAATTGCTTGGTGAGGTGTCTGAGTTTAAATAAAACGCCATGGTTTTCTCGTCACTTGAGAAATTCACACCGTGTAAATTACCATTGGGTAGGGCGGGCATAGCAACTTGTTTACCTGTCAGAGTATCTAAAATAGACACTTTGGTACTGGCATCGGCATTGACACCACTTACTTGGTAGCGACCAGATTTAGAAAAATAGATAAAGGTTACATCCCACTCATCTTCTAAAGCCGGCGTGTGCTTACCTGTGGCTAACTCATAGCGCCACATTTGTGAAAACTCGCCTTTTGCGTCTGTAGAGTAATATAAATATTTACCATCAGCAGAGAAGGTTTCAGGCGTATATTGTGCGGGATCATCATGCTGGGATATAAGATGTGGCTTGAGGGTTTTTTTATAAGTGTCGAGAATGTATGTATCACTGTCTTTATTGCTATTATTTTTAGATGAAGCAATAAAGCGTCCATCGGGGCTAATGGCGCCAACATCTAATCCGAGCTCATTTTGATAAACAGGAGACACTTTATAGGTTTCACTATCTACACGATATAAATCCATAAATTTGGCATCACGCTGATTACTTGAGATAAAAAACTGGCTGCCGTCTTTTGTAAAACCTGCAAAGCCAGCTCGTGTTTCATCGCCAGGGGTTAAATCTTTGATTGAACCGTCAACTTCACGCACGTAAACATGGTACCTTTCGTTACCGCCTGAGTCTTTGGTAAACAATATACGCTCATCATTAGGGAAATAGCGTACTGGGTAAGTACTGTCTTCAAAATTAGTTAAGCGGGTTTTACTACCGGTTTTAACATCGACTTCGTATAAGCTGTAAATACCGCTTTCATCGCTACTGACTAACACTTTATCACCACTTGGTGAAAAACTACTGCCCATAATAGAGGTGGTGTCAAAAAAAGTTTTTGCGTCGTAGGTTTTTATTTGTTGTGTTTGCTCAGTTTTTACAGCGCTAGTGACTAAACTATTAGATTGATTGCAACCCGCTAATGCAAGAGATACAGCACAGGTAATACAGGCAAGTTTGAGGGCTATTTTCATAGGTACATTCCTTGGTTTATAGTTATATTTCATTTAGAAGTGTTGACCTAACGTTTTTCAAACGCAAGTATTTCTGATATGCAAACAGTAATAAAGTGTTACAAACCATAAATCGTTTTTATATAAGTATTCGCTATAATGATAACTCGTTGAAAAGTGCGTATTTATGATAGAAGTTATTGGGTTACATAAACAGTTTGCTGAAAACATATTGTACAACGGTTATAACGTGCGATTCTGTGCACCTAAAATATGCATCGAAGCACCTAATGGCCAAGGGAAAACAACTCTATTGATGGTGTTAGCGGGGCTTGAAACTTACGAAAGTGGTGAGCTTTTGTTTTCTGGAAACGCGTTAACCAAACCACATAAGCAAGTTGCTATAGCCTCTGACAGTATTGCTTTACCCGACTTTTTAACAGCAAAGCAAATAATTAACTTATCCTCAAATACATTTGGCTGTTGTTGGCCAACAGCTATAGTCGATGGGTTTAATTTTAATGAATTTCTAAATACGCGCTTTGACGCCCTATCATCAGGTAACCAAAAGAAATGCCAGTTAATTTTAGCGCTTATGCGCGATGCACCGTATTTACTGTTAGATGAACCCAGTGCAGCGCTTGATCAAGCGAGTATTGAGTATTTACTAATTTTACTTGATGAATATTTAGTAAATAAGCCACAAGGTCAAATAATTATTACCTGTCACGAGCCCGAGCCTTTTTTACTGCATGGCTTTGAGTGTATGCCTTTATGATTGCAAATTTAAAACAATCTATTGGCCAATACCGCTCTTTTCTGGATTATCGTTTTCAGGCATACAAGACTGAACTTACACAATTATTATTACAACTGAAAAGCTTTGGGTTGTTATTTTTA
>NZ_DJHW01000054.1:0-10979 GCF_002433295.1 Pseudoalteromonas sp. UBA6610
TTTCTTAACTGATCGGCATTAGCTATTAGCCGCTTTTTTTTAGCTCAAAATAAATTATATAATAAAGCGAATTGATAGAAGGTGATAAACAGGCACAAAAAAACCGCTTAACGCGGCTTTTTTATTAATCACATGTTGTTTAAACAACACCGCGCGGTAAGCGACAGTCGTGATCTTTACTTGCAAGCTCAACAATCCAAAGCTCTTCAGCTGTGTAGCCGTCTTCGCTTTGTGTTACAACAGTAAACGGCGCTGTTTTTTGTGCTTTAACAGGCGCAGCAGCTTTAGTTTTAGTTTTTTTCGCAGGCGCTTTTTGCTCAGCTTGTGCAGGCGATTTGCCAGAGCTTAATTCTTTCGTTAGCTCTGCTACATCAGCTAGGCGTAAGTTTTTGCCACCATCGATGCTGTACCAGCCAGGTTTTGTAGTAATTTCAGGTTTTTTACCATTGGCAGCTTCATATGCAGCTTCAAAGGCAGATAAAACTTCTGTTTTGTCTAGTTTGCTCATCAGAGACCCTATACGTTGTGAACACAGATAAAGAAGCCGTATTTATACCTATTTTCCAACTGTTTTTCAATTTTTTGCGATTTTCCTTCCATTTTAGCCCCATAAACGCCAAAATTTGCACAAAATTCAGTGCTGAGTAAGGTAATAAGTATGCAACGTAGAGAATTTAACCAACTGTTAAACGACATTTTAAAGCCTCACACAATTAAAGATTTTTGTCCTAACGGGCTGCAAGTCGAAGGTAAAAATGAAATCAGAACGATTGTTACGGGGGTGACTGCAAGCCAAGCACTCATTGATGCAGCGATAGAAAAAAAAGCTGATGCTGTTTTGGTTCACCATGGTTATTTTTGGAAAGGTGAATCGCAACCTATTACGGGCATGAAAAAACGCCGTATTGGGGCTTTGTTAGCGCACGATATTAATTTATTTGCCTACCATTTACCGCTTGATATTCACACTATTATAGGTAACAACGCCCAGCTTGCTAATTTGCTTGATATTGAATTAGAGACAGGACTTGAACCCGTTACTAATAGCGTTGCTATGAAAGGACGGTTAAAAACTCCGCTTACAGGTAGCGAGTTTGCAAATAAAATAGCCAAAGTTTTAAACCGCGAACCTTTAAGTAGTGTGGTACGCGATGAAAAAATTAACACCATTGCCCTGTGTACAGGAGGCGGGCAAGGTTATATCGATTTAGCAGCAGAGCAGGGGATTGATGCATACCTAACGGGTGAAGCCTCAGAGCAAACTATTCACAGCTCGCGAGAGCAAAATATAGACTTTTTTGCAGCAGGGCATCATGCAACCGAGCGTTACGGAATTAAAGCCCTTGGTGAGCTACTTGCTAAAGAACATGGTTTTGATGTGAGCTTTATAGATATAGATAACCCAGTATAAATTTATATATACTCTACAGCGCCTCTGGGTTTATCCAGCGGCGCATACTTATCCAAGCATTCCCAATGACTTCATGGGCATATTGCGTTACTACACGTAATGCCTCAGCATTTGGTATAAATTGTTTATACAAAGGTAAAGCCGCAAAATTGTGATAATCCGTAGCGGCAGGAATTACCTCAATGCCTTGGGCATTAAACAAGTTTATTGAGCGCGGCATGTGTAGTACAGACGTAACCAGTGCAACCTTAAAATCAACGAGCTTAGGCGCGAGTAGTTTGGCTTCTGCGGCTGTATCCATTGCCTGTGGGTTTTGTTTTATACGGTTTTTATGCACCCCTAAATTTATTGCTGTTTGGCTCATTAACGCGCTATTGGTTACTTTGCCATAGCCACCGCCAGATACGATAAGCGTTGCATTAGGGTATTTTTTTGCAAGCTTAACCCCTTCTACCAAGCGAGTAAGCGCACAGTTTCCTAGCTGATTATTAGCGCTTAAAGCGGGGTTAGGGTTTATGTCGCAACCCAGCACAACAATTTTATCAAGGGTTGGGTGTTTTAGTGCATTAAATGCCAATGATACGGGCTCATTGTTTTTAATCAGTTGATGCGCAGCAAACGGCGTACTTAACACTAAAAGCGCCAATAGACTTAAGCTTGCGATTACTAAAGCAGACTTACGTGCACGAAACGCCAACACTAGCATTACAAACGCAAGTAAACCAAATAGCGGTAGCGGCATAATTAAGCCACCTAATAATTTTTTTAATTCAAACATAACAAGTAACATAAAACACAATAGGCCTTATGTTACTTATTCGTTTGTGATTTATCGACCGTTATTTTGCTTACAGGTATTTAAAAAATGGCGATAAACGGGGTTGTCTTTCATGTCTTTTTTCATTGCTAGGTACATAGGGCGGGTTAGCCCTAGTGCACCAAGCGGGATTGATTTTATTAAACCTTGGCTTTCGTAAGGTGTTACCAACCAATCAGGCAGCGCTGCTACACCCATTCCTGCACTCACTAGCTGAAAAATTAATAAGCCTTGATCTACATTTTTTAGGGTGCCGTCAAAGCGGGCATTTTGAATAAAGTGTTTAAATATATCTTGTCGCTCGCGCGGAATAGGATACGAAATAATGGTTTCGTTTTTTAAATCAAGCGCCGTTACATATGCTTTTTTAGCTAGGTCGTGATCAGGGGCGACGATAAGCTTTAATTTAAAATCAAATAAGTGAGCGTATTCAAGTTTATCAGGATCGCGTATATCTGAGGTCAATACTAAGTCGAGCTCATCGTTGAGTAAATCAGGTATAGCGTCGTAGCTAAAGCCGCGTTCGTAGTCAATTTTAATGTCTGGCCAAAAATTATTAAATTCTTTAATTGTAGGCAGCAGCCAATGAAAACATGCATGGCATTCAACACTTAAGCGCAGTTGGGAAATAGGTTGATTAAGGCTTTCTTTTAAACGGCACTTAGTGGCTTCTACTTTAGGTAAAACTTCGTTGGCAAGTTCGAGTAATAGCATTCCTTGTGGCGTAAAGCGCACAGGCTGCGTTTTTCTTTCAAATAATTGGCAATCTAATTTGTTTTCTAAGTCTTTAATTTGATGAGATAAAGCTGATTGCGTTAAAAATAATTCGCGGGCTGTATTAACTAACGATCCGGTGTCTTTTAATGTCGCAATAGTTTTAAGGTGTTTTATATCAATCATCTTTAATAATTCTCAAGGGAAAAGTGAGTTTGGCTCAGATTGACTACATACTACGCCTTTACAAAAAACGTTTCAACGTCTAGATGGCTAAAACAATCTATTAATTACTAAAATAATCCCTTAAAGTTAAATTAACTAATGTGGGTGCTTTAGTTACTACTGGTTTGATGAGTTTGGCATGAGTTTAGCTCAAGTTGTTTTGTTGGGTTATACAGCGGCTGTTTAAAGCAGCGTTATGGGCAGGGCAGCTTAATAAAAGGCACTGGTTTTTAAGAGGGATAAGGAATTATCACAACGCGTAATAACAGGTCTGTTTTTAATGGGCTAAAGCTTAAACAGTAATAATATGTTTTTATTGCTTTAAAACTGAGCGCTTAAATAAACGAATGGGTATTACGAGGCTTACTTTTTACACCTTTTTGGTTGTGAAAAAGTAAGCCTTTGGATAACAGCTACTACAGGGGTTTGTGGATAAGCTTAATGGCGTGTTGTGCTGTAACCGGTTTTGACTTTAAAAAGCCTTGCCCGTAATTACATTGAGTGGCTTGTAAAATATTTAGTTGCTCTTGGGTTTCGATTCCCTCAGCCACAACTTCAAAGTTTAGTGATTGCGCTAATGAGAGAATGGCCTCTACTAACGGGTTATTGGTTTTGTTGAGGTGATCGATAAAGCTTTTATCTATTTTTAAAATATGAATAGGTAATTGGTGTAAGTAACCAAGTGCTGAGTATCCAGTACCAAAGTCATCTAAGCATAACTTCACTTTAAGTGGGGCAAGCCCTTCTATTATTTGAGTTGCTAAATCAAGGTTAGCGATAAGCCCTGATTCAGTGATTTCTAAACACAACGACCCTAAAGGCAGTTGGTATTTATTATATAATGCGTGAACTTGGGCAACAAAGTCGAGGCTGGCAAAATGACGCGATGACACATTGACCGTTACTTTTAAAAAGCGATGCCCTAATGTGTGCCAGTGCGCAATATGTTGTGCAGCGAGGTCAAGCAAGTGCAAATCGAGGTTAATAATTTGCCCGGTGGTTTCGGCTATCGGAATAAACTCATTTGGTGGCACAAACCCTTTTTTAGGATGGTGCCATCTTACTAGTGCCTCAAAGCCGACAACTTCGCTTGTCGCTATAGTAAAAATAGGCTGAAAATAAAGCTCAAATTCGTTGTGTTCAATGCCGTGTTGTAAGTCGTTTTCTATATCGGCATGTGTTTTGAGCTTTTTACGCATGGTGTTATTAAAAAACTTAACTTGGCCACGCCCGCTTGATTTAGCTTCGTACATAGCGGCATCGGCTTGCTGTAATAGCAAATAGGCTTTATCGTCGCTGCTTTCACTAAAGGCGATGCCAATGCTGGTTGATGCTTGCAATAAATGACTATCCACATTAAGTGGCTTAGCAAGGGCTGTGTTTATTCGTTTTAGCGCTTCGCTAACCTGGTTTCGGTGTGTGATGTTTTCCATAAAAATAGCAAATTCGTCGCCACCAAGGCGTGCAAACGTATCAGTGTTTCTGACGGTGCCTTTTATGAGCTCACAAATTTTAATTAAAAAATGATCGCCAACCTCATGCCCAAGCGAATCATTGATACTTTTAAATCGATCAAAATCTAAATAAAGCAAGGCGTGGCTCGTACCTTTTTTAACACGCGATAAACGCAAAATTGCATGTTTAATACGCTCAATAAGTAACGAGCGATTAGCGAGGCCTGTTAGCTCATCATGCAATGCTTTGTGTTCAAGCTCTTGCCTTGCAAGTTGCCTATCTATGGCCATACTAATTTGCCTACTTACGTAGGTTAAAAGGGCGCTGTCGTGTTCGTTGTAATGCAGCTTTTTATCGTAACTTTGAACAACAATTACACCGCTTATTCTATCATTTGCTTTAAAAGGCACACCTAGCCAGGATTCAGAAAGACGGCCTACAAGTTTAAAGTCGCCGTTATTTATATGTTGCTGATAATCGTTTTGATTTAATAGCAGTACACGGTCTGATTTTAGTAAGTAATACGAAGCTGTATCTTTTAATTGCTCTTTTGATATTTTTTTGTGTGCGTGCGTTTGAATGCCTTCTTCAACGATGTAAACCAAATCGAGTATGTCTACTTGCTTATCGTAAAGGGCAATAAAAAAGTTATCTGCAGGAAGTAAGCTATTTATTATGCTGTGAAGAGCTTCAAAAAAGGTATCTAGGTTACTGGCTTTATACGTTAAATTAGCGATTTGCAGTAAGCTGTTTTCAAGCTTTTGCGCATCATTTAACTGTTTTACTGTGTGCGTTAAGCTATTGACCGTGTTTACTTGGTTTAGCTTAGCACTTAATAAATGCGCAACCGTGGTTAATATTTCTAGATGGGCGTTTGTGAAGTAGTTTTTTATTGGATGTTCACAATCAATAACCCCTAAAACATGATCCTTGTATATAAGTGGCACACATAACTCTGATTGAGCAGGGCGTTCATCAGCAATGTAGCGAGGGTCTTGCGTAACATCGCCAATAATAATAGCTGTGCCTGTACGGGCGACATAACCGGTTATACCTTCGTTAAAGCCAATAATTTTACGCTCTGCTTGGTATTCGTCTCTGGCGTGGGTTATGCCCATAGAAGCGACTTGATTTAGCTGTAAACGTGTTTCATCAGCTAGGTAAATAACACAATCAACAAACCCAAGGCGGTTTACTACTTGAGTGGTTACATACTCAAATAACTCTTCTAGGGTATCGAGCTGTAATAAGCTTGAGGAAAACTGATTTATTATGCTCAGTTGTTCAGTTTTAACTTCGAGCGCTTTATAGGTATCGATATGATTCGACATAGGGTAATTTTATTCTTTTTATTTGTATTAGCACTGATAAGTTAACCCAAATTTAAAGCATGTTCAAAATAAAACGCTTAAACGAGTGTAATCGTCGTTAAACTTAAACCCAATAGTATTTTGCAGCACTCATAGAGGGGAATAGTTTAGATAACACTTTACTAGGTCTTTCCATATGCCTATGATCGGATAAATTCAGCCGTGGAAAAAAGTAATGAGCATTAATACCGATTCAAAAAACACATTAACCATAACTCGTCCTGATGATTGGCATGTCCATTTACGTGATGGTGAGCAACTTAAAGATACAGTACGCGATATTAGCCGCTACATGGGCCGCGCCATCATAATGCCAAACCTTGTACCGCCAGCAACGAGCACTGATTTAGCGCTAGCTTATCGAGAGCGAATTATGGCAGCGGGGCCGCAGGGCAACTTTGAACCCTTAATGGTGCTTTACCTAACCGATAAAACCACACCTGAAGAAATTAAAAAAGCCAAAGCAACGGGTAAAATTGTTGCTGCCAAGTTGTACCCAGCAGGGGCAACCACTAACTCAGATTCAGGGGTTACATCAGTAAAGAATATTTACCCTGTATTTGAAGCGATGCAAGACGTGGGCATGCTGTTATTAGTGCATGGTGAGGTGACTGATTCATCAATAGATATTTTTGACCGTGAAAAAGTATTTTTAGAGACGATTTTAGGCGATGTTGTCGCTGATTTTCCAAATCTGAAAATAGTGCTTGAACACATTACGACAAAAGACGCTGTTGATTTTGTGACAGCCGCACCGCAAAATGTGGCGGCAACCATTACCGCGCATCACTTATTGTACAACCGTAACCACATGTTAGCTGGTGGCATACGCCCGCATTATTACTGTTTACCTATTTTAAAGCGCAATATTCACCAACAAGCATTAATGGCGGCAGCTATAAGTGGAAATAAAAAGTTCTTTTTAGGGACTGACTCAGCACCACATTATAAAGATAAAAAGGAAGCGGCATGCGGTTGTGCTGGCGCCTATACAGCACATGCTGCGATTGAACTTTACGCCGAAGCCTTTGAAGAAGCAGGCGCACTGGACAAACTAGAGGGCTTTGCAAGCCATTTTGGGCCTGACTTTTACGGACTTGCCCGTAACACCGATACAATTACCCTAGAGAAAAGCCCTTGGCAAGTTCCCGCAAGTTACACACTTGGTGACTCACAAGTTGTGCCTATTAAAGCAGAAGCTACTATTGACTGGCAGGTTAAGTAAAGTGCATTAAATTAGCATTGTATTAAAGCCGTATAGCTTGCTGTACGGCTTTTTATTTGCTTGAAATTCAATCTTTACCTGAGATTTAACGCTCTTTACGAGGGGCTTTATTTGTAAAGCTAAGCTGTTATACATGATTTGTTACAATTAGGAGCAACAAAGTTGCCGTTTTTTGTTCAATTTTAGCTTTAAAAATAACCGCTTACATATAATGCTTTATTTATTTTTGTTCTGAGTAAATAAATCTTAATTAATAGAGCCAAAAAAAAATTAATGTGTTAACCTTAACTTGCTTTGAGTTTTTGCGTATTGAATTTACGGATATTGTGCTGCGTTTAAGGTTACCGGTTAGGTTAAAACTTGTTCCTGTACTATACCTCCAGAATTTTGGGCACTGACTCAGGGAGGATATAGCCATAATAATATGGCTGAATTTTAATTATTGACTTACAGGAAAATTTAGTATGTCGGTTACTGGTAAAGTAAAATTTTTCAACGAAGCTAAAGGCTTTGGTTTCATTGAACAAGAAAATGGTCCTGACGTGTTTGTACATTTCAGCGCAATCACTGGTTCTGGTTTTCGCACTCTTAGCGAAGGTCAAGCAGTGACTTTCAGCATCAAACAAGGTCAAAAAGGCCCTGAAGCTGAGAACGTAGAAGTAGCATAATTTTAATTATGTGAACCTTAGTTCATCTTGGTGAAGCAGTTTTCTGTTTCACCATAATTCCTCAAAATCTTCCTCATTGTTTTTATACTCTCTAATATTGTTTGTTTACTCCCTAATACAGTCAAACGTTAAAATTTACTTCTCGCTATAGCTTCAAACACGCTTAACATATTTGCCATTTAAATAGTTAAAAACCCTATTTAATAGCAACGCCGCTTCAATACACTAACAGCTCATAATCTGCATACTTTCACCAAGGTTAAACAATACATTTACCACACGCATAGTGTGTATTAAAAAACCGTGTAATTAACTGAGTGTTTTACTGGCTTTAATAAGGCTTAACTTGGGCTTAGCAAAGTTAAAGCCATTAACTTAAATGCAGTAATATTTATACATCATCTCAAAACCACTTTCGAATTGTTGTATTTTTATACGATGAAGCGCAGGATTTGTAAGTTAAGATATGTTTTTAGCCTAATTTAACCAAATCTAGTTCATCAAATTGTCACATTTTTATTATTTTTGTTTTTTTTTAAGGTGCAATTCAGTTTTGTTTAGATGTTGCATTTTTGTTTCATGTAAGTGTCTAATTTTTAACTAGTGTTTAATTTTAAAGGGGCTATATAATGCTAAAACGGCTTAATGCTGGTTGCATTTATGTTAACAGTATTTTTTGTAATACTTTAGTTTTAGCTTTTTCAAGGTATTTATTTACTTAGAATAGCTAACATCAAGTTGACAGGGCGTATTGCATTTAGCATTATTGGAGGGTTGATATCTATTAAAAGATATCAGGGTTGTCATCCTTAATAAGGTTGATAATTAAATTATAAAAGTAACATTACTTAATTGGTTGGGAACTATGTCTGTTAAAATCAGAAAGAGTCTTGTAGCATCTGCGTTGGTTGGCGCTTTTGCATTTGCAAGCAGCAATGTGATTGCAGATCCTTTGAATGACGTGCAAAAAGCAGGTCAGCAAATTCAAAAGGCTGCTGTTAAGTCTCAAACTAAAATTGACAACGTATACGGTCAAACTCAAGAGCTAATCGCTGAGTACCGTAGTATTGTTGATGAGACTGAACTTATGAAAGTGTACAACGATCACGTAGCACGTTTGGTCGCTGACCAAAATGCGTCAATCGAATCGTTTGACCGTCAAATCGCTACTATCGACAACACTAAACAAAACGTTGTGCCTTTGATGTATCGCATGATCGATACGCTTGAGCAATTCATCAAAGCGGACGTTCCGTTCAATCTTGATTCTCGTCTTGCTCGTGTAGAAAGACTTCGTGAAATCATGGCTTCTGCGTCTGTAACGACGTCTGAGAAATTCCGCCAAGTTCTTGAAGCATACACAGTTGAAACTGCTTACAGCTCGGCTGTAACTGCTTCTCAAGGTACTTTAGAAGTTGATGGTAAAAACATTAACGTTGATATCGGTCGTTTAGGTCGTATCACTTACGTAGCACAATCTTTTGACTTAAAACACGCTTGGGTGTGGGACAACAACACTAAAGAGTGGAAAGAATTAGGTGAAGAATACCTAAAACCAGTTAAAGAAGTGATTCGTATGGCGCGTAAGCAAGCGACACTAGAACTTGTTAAACTACCAATCTTTGGCGCGGAGTAATCGAATAATGAAGAAACTATTTAAAGGTTTTGCTGTTGCAGCAGTACTATCTGTTTCTGCAGGTACCGCGCTTAATGCACATGCAAATACTGATGCTTTAGATAAAATTCTTGAGCAAGTAAAGCAAGAACGTATCTCTGAAGGTAAAATCAATAAGCAACGTGAGCAAGAGTTCTTATCAGAACGTGCTGACAAGCAAGCATTACTTAACAAAGCAAAAAGCCAATTAGCGTCTGAAAAAGCACGCGGTGACAGCTTAGCTAAGCAATATGCACAAAACGAAAATACATTAGCTGAAAAAGAGCAAGCGCTTCAAAACGCACAAGGTACTCTTGGTGAAATGTTTGGTGTTGTACGTCGTGCAGCGCAAGACGCTATCGGTTCTATCGAAGCTTCACTAGTAAGTGCTGAAAAGCCAGGCCGTGCAGAAGTACTTCGTTCATTAGCAGCAGCTAAAGAGCTTCCAACAGTTCGTGAACTTGAAGAACTTTGGATTGCACTTCAAACAGAAATGACTGAGTCAGCAAAAGTTTCTACTTTTGAAACTGAAGTGTCAGGTCTTGACGGCAACTCTACAGTTAAGCAAGTAACACGTATTGGTAACTTTAACTTAGTTACTGACGAAGGTTACTTAATCTACTCGCCAGAGACAAAATCTATTCAGCCTTTAGGTAAACAACCTGATAGCTACATTTTAGATGGTATCTCTGCTCTTGAAGGTACTTCTTCTGACAATTACGCTGGCGTATACATTGACCCGACTCGTGGTGCAATCTTACGTATCAACACGCAGAAGAAAACGCTTATGGAATACTACGAGCAAGGTGCTGAAGTTGGTTACATCATCACAGTTTTATTAGCTGTTGGTCTACTAATCTTCTTAGTACGTTTCGTTGACTTAGCGCTTACTACTTCTAAGATCAAGTCTCAGCTTAAAAACTTGTCTACACCGAATACAAACAACCCACTGGGTCGTATTCTTAAAGTGTACCATGACAACAAGAGCCAAGACGTTGAAAACCTTGAGCTTAAACTTGATGAAGCTATCTTACGTGAAACGCCACGTGTTGAAGCTGGTATTAACATCATCAAGATTCTTGCTGCAATCGCACCGTTACTTGGTTTACTAGGTACAGTAATCGGTATGATCTTAACGTTCCAAACAATCACATTGTTCGGTACGGGCGATCCGAAGATCATGGCTGGTAACATCTCTCTAGCTCTTGTAACTACAGCGCTAGGTCTAATTGCTGCACTACCACTTATCCTACTTCATTCAATTGTTGCAGGTCGTAGTAAGTCAGTATTACATATCCTTGATGAGCAAAGCGCGGGTATCGTTGCTACTCACGCGGAGAAGGAGAAAGCCTAATGCTAGTCCTGATGGAGATATGGGAATCTATCAGGGATTTTGTTGGCACAGGCGGCCAGGTATTATACGTGGTCGCGATAGCACTC
>NZ_DJHW01000119.1:0-175 GCF_002433295.1 Pseudoalteromonas sp. UBA6610
TGTTTAGCTTCGTTTAGGAAGCTTGCCTTGTGAGATAGCAATATCTACTAAAGTTATAACTTTATCAAACACTTGCTGAGCGTTAAGCTCGCTTGTGTCTATTTCAATTGCATCATCAGCAGGAACAAGCGGCGCAACGGTGCGATTCATATCGCGCTCATCACGAGCTTGAATG
>NZ_DJHW01000119.1:507-20624 GCF_002433295.1 Pseudoalteromonas sp. UBA6610
CCTGTAATAGACCACTTAGTGTAACATCAAGGCCGCGCTCATTCAACTCAACATAACGTCTGCGCGCGCGTTCTTGTGCACTAGCGGTTAAATATATTTTTAATGGTGCGTCTTGAAAAACCACGGTGCCCATATCTCGGCCATCAGCAATTAAGCCCCGTTCGGTTTTAAACGCACGCTGGCGTCGAAGTAACGCTTCACGTACACGCGGTAATGCAGCCACTTTTGAAGCAGCTGCCCCAACCTCTTCATTACGAATTGTCGAGGTTACATCTTCGCCTTCTAAAATAACTTTTCCAGCATTAGTTTGGCTATCAACCAAAAACTGCACATCTAAGTTTGCAGCAAGCGGGACAAGCGCTTCTTCGTTGTCTAATGCTATTTGGTGATGAAGTGCGGCAAGGGATAATACACGGTAAATTGCGCCGCTATCCAATACATCCCACCCCAATTTGTCGGCTAACAAGCGACAAACAGTTCCTTTACCTGAACCACTTGGGCCATCAACGGTGATTACGGGCATTAATAACGCCTGCATTTAAAACCTCCTGCAATGCACACCTAAATAAAACCGCGATATTATACGCCACTTCTGCAAATAGATCCGCTTTAGTGTGTAACTTTTTATAATTATTTATAAAAAACCTACTCACTCACTGATGCTAAAACCTTGAAAAAGGTTGGAAAAGTTTTATATGTACACTTAGGATCGTTGATTGTAATAGGCTTTCCGCCTACGGCAACCATTGCAAAACACATCGCTATACGGTGATCGTCATACGTATCTATAGCCACATCATTGAATGCACTCGGTGGTGTAATTTCGATAAAATCTTCACCCTCTACAACCCCGGCACCCACTTTACGAAGTTCAGTTGCCATTGCATATAAACGGTCGGTTTCTTTTACACGCCAGTTATAAATATTGCGAATAGCCGTGGGCCCTTTAGCAAATAAAGCAACCGTAGCAAGTGTCATTGCCGCATCAGGGATAGCGTTAGCGTCAATATCTACACCTTTTAATTCACCTTTGCGAACAACTAAACGCTCGTCATACCATTTTATTTCAGCGCCAACTTGTTCCATCACTTTAGCAAAACCAATATCACCTTGAACTGATTTAGCGCCCACGCCTTTAATTTCAATTTCGCCACCGGCAATGGCCGCTGCCGCAACAAAGTAAGACGCTGATGATGCATCACCCTCCACCATAATACGCTCTAGTGATTGGTATTGTTGGCCGCCTTTAACTTTAAATGTTGTATAGTCGCTGTGCTCAACAGTCACCCCAAAACGCGCCATTACATCTAACGTTATATCAATGTAAGGCTTAGATACCAAAGTACCCTTAATGGTAATTTGCGTATCACCACTAAATAAAGGGGCAGCCATTAGCAATGCTGTTAAAAATTGGCTAGAAATACTGCCATCAATTTCAACAGTACCGCCTTTAATTTGCCCACCAATTATTTTTAGTGGTGGGTAGTCTTTATGTTTTGTGTAGGTAATATCGCCGCCAAGTGCTTGAAGTGCATCTACTAAGTGCCCTATTGGGCGCTCTTCCATGCGCGGCTCACCTATAAGCTCATACTCCCCAGCTACAGCTGCGAGTACCGCGGTTAAAGGACGATAAGCAGTACCTGCATTGCCTAAAAATAAAGGTTCACTTGGGGTTTTAAATACACCGCCAACCCCTTCTACGGTTGCCACAGTGCGATCATCATTAAGCGTTACGTTAACACCTAGTAGTTTTAATGCACCCAACATATGGCGAATATCATCGCTATCTAGCAGGTTTTCAACAACGGTAGTCCCTTGAGCCAGCGCTGCTAATAATAAAATACGGTTTGATAGGCTTTTAGACCCAGGTAAGGTAACACTGCCATTTACACGAGAAATAGGCTCTAAACGAAGTTGTTCCATTAGCTGTGCTCCTGTGCAAATGCCGCCATAAAGTCAACCAAGGCTTGCACACCTGCAAGTGGCATTGCGTTATAAATACTTGCGCGCATACCGCCTACAATTCTGTGTCCTTCTAGGGCAAGTAAGCCAGCTTCTTTAGATTGCGTTACAAACTTTTCGTTTAAGCTTTCATCGTTTAGCCAAAACGGTACATTCATACGCGAACGACAATGCGTCGCTACTTTATTAGTATAAAAAGGCGATTCATCAATAAAGTCATAAAGCAGCTTAGCTTTAGCAATATTTTGTGCTTCCATTGCCTTAACGCCACCGTTTTTCTCTAGCCATTCAAATACTTCGGCCGCTAAATACCATGCAAAAGTAGGCGGTGTATTAAACATGCTGCCTTGTTTTGCTTCAAGTGCGTAATCTAAAATGCCAGGTTTAGCTAAACCGTCACGCTCAAGTAATGTTTTGCGAACAATAACAATAGCTATACCTGATGGACCTATATTTTTTTGTGCACCGGCATAAATTAAATCAAATTTATTTACGTCAATTTCGCGCGACAAAATAGTCGACGACATATCAGCAATAATAGGCGCTGTTGGGTGACTAGGCACATCAAAAATCTCTAATCCGTCTACCGTTTCATTTGGACAGTAGTGAATGTAAGATGCATCTGCAGGTAACTCCCACTGCGCCACTTCTTTTATAGAAAACAGCCCGTTTGCGTCATTTCTAACGTTGATTGAGTGGGTTTGAGTAAATTTATTAGCTTCGTCAGTGGCACTTTTAGACCAAACGCCGTTCTCGCAGTAAACCGCCGTTTTACCATTTTGATGTAAATTTAATGGCACAGCGCTAAATTGACCGCGGCCACCACCGTGCATAAATAACACTTCAAATTCATCGCTAATGTTCATTAAACGACGAAGGCTGGCTTCGCATTTTGCTGTAAGCGCTAAAAAATCTTTACTACGATGGCTTATTTCCATCACAGATACGCCTAAGTCTTGCCAGTCTAAAAATTCTTTTTGTGCTTTTTGCATAACAGCTTGTGGAAGCATAGCTGGCCCCGCACAAAAATTATATTTACTCATTACCTTTGCCTCATTCCAGTAATTTAAACTCTTTTGATAAACAAAAAAGGATTATTAATTTTTTTCAACATGATTAAAAAAAGCGGCCTTAGCCGCTTTTTCAATTTCAGTTATTCAGAAGGTGGATTATCATCCGTTGCTTCTTCATTTACTGTATCAACCGTTTCAACGTCTTCAATATCAACTAAGTCACTGTCTGTAACTTCAATCTCTTCGATACGTTGTAAACCAACTACTTGCTCTTCGTCAATAGTTCTGATCAAAATAACACCTTGGGTGTTACGTCCAACCGTCGATACTTCATTAACGCGGGTACGTACTAGCGTACCACGGTTTGAAATAATCATTATTTCGTCGTTGTCGTCAACTTGTACAGCGCCAACTACTGCGCCATTACGCTCACTCACCTTAATAGATACAACACCTTGTGTTGCACGGCTCTTAGATGGGTAATCTTCAAGTTGAGTACGTTTACCGTAACCATTTTCAGTCACAGTTAAAATAGCACCATCAGACTTAGGCACAATTAACGACACTACGCGTTGGTCGTCGGCCATTTTAATACCACGAACACCGGTAGCAGTACGACCCATAGGGCGAACACCTTTGAAACGAATTTCAGGGTTGCCTTCTTCGTCAAGTACCGGGTTGCCGTTTTCATCAACAACAGCAGACTCTTCCGCTTCTTTAAAGCGTACCACTTTACCTGCATCAGTAAACAACATAATTTCGTTGCTACCGTCGGTAATATCAACCCCAATTAGGCTATCGCCTTCGTTAAGGTTTACCGCAATAATACCGCTTGCACGTTGACGACTGTATGCCGTTAGTGGTGTTTTCTTCACAGTACCAAATGCAGTTGCCATGAAAATGTATTTATCTTCTTCGTACTCGCGTACAGGTAAGATAGCAGTAATGCGCTCATCATCTTCAAGTGGCAGTAAGTTAACAATTGGCTTACCGCGAGCGGCGCGACTAGCCAGTGGTAACTGGTATACTTTAAGCCAGTACAAACGACCCGCAGTAGAGAAACATAAAATGGTATCGTGGGTATTAGCCACTAAAAGACGCTCAATGAAATCTTCATCTTTCATCTTCGTTGCTGACTTACCTTTACCACCACGGCGCTGTGCTTCGTAATCAGACAATGCCTGATACTTAACGTAACCTTCGTGCGATAGGGTCACAACAACATCTTCTTCGTTAATTAAATCTTCAAGGCTAATATCGTGCGCTGCCGCGTTAATTTCTGTACGACGCTCATCACCATATTGCTCTTTAATTTCAACTAACTCATCACGAATAACTTCCATTAAACGCTCAGGGCTACCTAAAATGTGTAGTAGCTCAGCAATTAAATCTAACAGCGATTGGTACTCTGCTAAGATTTTTTCATGCTCAAGACCGGTTAGTTTGTGTAAACGTAAATCAAGAATTGCTTGTGCTTGCTGCTCAGAAATATAGTACTGACCATCGCGAATACCCAGCTCACTTGCCAGCCAATCTGGGCGTGCTACGTTTTCTTCGCCTGCTTTTTCAAGCATAGCTTGTACGTTACCTAAGTCCCATGGGCGAGCTGTTAAGGCTATTTTAGCCTCAGCTGGGGTTGGCGACTTACGAATAAGCTCAATAATTGGGTCGATGTTGGCAAGCGCAATTGCTAAACCTTCAAGGGTATGAGCACGGTCGCGCGCTTTACGTAAATCAAATACGGTACGGCGTGTAACCACTTCACGGCGGTGAATAACAAACTCTTCAAGCATTTCTTTTAAGTTGAAACACTTAGGTTGGTTGTTAATTAATGCAACCATATTCATACCAAACACAGTTTGTAACTGAGTTTGTGAATATAAGTTGTTGAGGATAACTTCACCTACATCACCACGTTTGATCTCAATAACGATACGCATACCGTCTTTATCTGATTCATCACGTAGTGCGCTGATGCCTTCAATTTTTTTATCTTTAACAAGCTCAGCAATTTTTTCAATTAAGCGTGCTTTGTTAACCTGATAAGGAATTTCGTGCACGATAATGGTTTCGCGGCCTGTTTTTTCATCGGTTTCGATGTCGGCACGTGCACGCATGTACACTTTACCACGGCCGGTTAAATAAGCATCTTCAATGCCTTTTTTACCATTGATAATGGCAGCCGTTGGGAAATCAGGACCCGGAATGTAATCCATTAATTCATGAATCGTTAAATCAGGGTTTTGAATAAGCGCTAAACAACCATTAACCACTTCAGTTAAGTTATGTGGTGGAATGTTTGTTGCCATACCTACCGCAATACCCGATGAACCGTTAACAAGTAAGTTAGGCACTTTGGTTGGTAAAACGTCAGGAATTTGTTCGGTACCGTCGTAGTTAGGAACGAAATCAACCGTTTCTTTTTCAAGATCGGCTAATAACTCATGCGACATTTTTGCCATACGTACTTCTGTATAACGCATTGCCGCTGCTGAATCACCATCAACCGAACCGAAGTTACCTTGGCCATCTACAAGCATATAACGTAGTGAGAATGGCTGTGCCATACGCACGATGGTGTCATAAACTGCACTGTCGCCGTGTGGGTGGTATTTACCGATTACGTCACCGACCACACGGGCCGATTTTTTGTAAGGCTTATTCCAGTCATTACTAAGCTCGTTCATTGCAAACAAAACGCGGCGGTGAACAGGTTTTAAACCATCACGTACGTCTGGTAATGCACGTCCTACAATTACGCTCATTGCGTAATCAAGGTAGGAGTTTTTTAACTCGTCTTCAATATTGACTGGCAGAATTTCATTGGCGAGATCAGTCATTTGATATCACATTCCTTCAGTATCAGCTCTTAGCAACCCGGTATTAGGCGCCAAGAGTATTTGTTATTATTTCTAAGCGACCATGCTATCACAATTAATTTAAATTTACAGGCGCAAAACTTTGCGATTTATCAATTTAGCCCTATATAATGGCCTCAGATTGACGAGGAAGTATTTTATGACCGAACATCAAAATGTAGATAACGCAGAAATAGCAAAATTTGAAGCCATTGCAGAGCGATGGTGGGACCAAGACGGAGAGTTTAAACCTCTTCACGAAATTAACCCATTACGATTAGACTTTGTGGCTAACAAAACCCAAGGCTTATTTGATAAAGAAACACTCGATGTAGGCTGTGGTGGCGGCATTCTTAGCGAAAGCATGGCACGCATGGGCGCACACGTAACCGGTATAGACATGGGGCAAGAGCCACTCACCGTAGCAAAGCTTCATAGCCTAGAAACCGGTGTAAATGTTGACTATATAAAAGTACCTGCAGAAGAATTTGCAACCCAGCACCCTGCTCGCTTTGATGTAATAACCTGTATGGAAATGCTAGAGCACGTACCTGATCCTGCTTCTATTATTCATGCAGTCGCAGAGCTTGCCAAGCCAGGGGCTGATGTGTTTTTCTCAACCCTAAATAAAACGCCTAAAGCTTACTTGTTTGCTATTGTAGGTGCTGAAAAGCTGTTAAAAATGGTGCCTGAGGGCACACACGATCACAACAAATTTATAAAACCTGCACAACTGATTGCATGGGCTGAACAAGCCGGTTTAAAAGTACGTGCCAGTGCTGGCCTGGGCTACAACCCGCTTTCTAAGCAGTATTCATTAAATACAGATGTGAGTGTTAATTACATTCTTCACTTTGAGAAGTTGGCATAATGGCTAGCTCTCATACCCCCTTAACTCCTTTTGAGTACGACGCTTTCTTATTTGATTTAGATGGCACCTTGCTTGATACAGCAGACGATTTAGGTGCTGCTTTAAATGCTGTACTTAAAAGTGAAGGTGTTGCGCAAGTTACGCCTGAAGCGTATAGAAAAGTAGCATCTAATGGCGCCGGCGCACTACTTGAACTTGGCTTTAAAGCGCAATGGGCATCGCAACCACAAACTGAACGAATAAAACAGTTAGTCTGCCACTACAGCCAAAACCTAGCGACACACACCCGCTGCTTTGAAGGCATAGAATCATTACTCATAGCCCTTGAGAACCAAGGTATAAAATGGGGAATAATGACTAATAAGCCAGGGTTTTTAACCGATCCATTAGTGGCTGCTATACCCGCTTTAAAAAATGCACACGTTGTGATCAGTGGCGATACCCTCACCGAGGCTAAACCATCACCTTTACCCTTACTACACTGTACAAAACTGATGAACGTAGATCCTAAGCGTTGTTTATACATAGGTGATGCTCAACGTGATATAGAAGCAGGTAAAGCCGCAGGTATGCACACAGCAACAGCGCTTTGGGGCTATATACCAAGTATTGATGAGGCCAAGGGCTGGGAAGCCGATTTTAACTGGCACAGCCCTATTGATGCTTTTAACCATATATAGTGCCATGTAAATTTTTAAACACTATATATTGTGATTATGTTAGTTTTTATGCAAAGCTTGATGATAAAAAAAGCAGTCGAAATTTATTTTCAAAATGCATAAATTTAGCAGATCATTAGTTGATTTTTAGCTATTTCAACTTAAATGATTGTTCGAAGGTGAGTGACTACTAACACAAATACGTTATCCCAAAGTTATCCACAAATAGGGGCAATTATGTCCCTTGCAAATCAGCTCAGACCACACTATCTTGTGATCTCTAAATTGAACAACACCAGATATTGTGGCCAAATGTTATTCAATTAAATTCGCCAATACGGTGAAACTTATAATAAATGAATACGTACCTTGCTTTGGCGAGGTATAAAGCATTGGTCAAAATACACAATTCCCAAGGAATACAGGCAAAGCTATGAACCAACAGTTATCTGTAAGCAAGCGTGACGGGCGTAAAGAGCCTTTAGATCTTGATAAGATCCATCGCGTTATTGAATGGGCCGCCGAAGGTTTAAACAACGTATCGGTTTCACAGGTTGAATTAAAGTCACACATTCAATTTTACGACGGTATTCGTACAAAAGACATTCACGAAACCATCATTAAAGCAGCAGCCGATCAAATTTCAAAAGAGTCGCCTGACTACCAGTACTTAGCTGCCCGCTTAGCTGTATTCCACTTACGTAAAAAAGCGTATGGCCAGTTTGAGCCACCACGTTTATTTGACCATGTTACAAAAATGGTTGAAGACAAACGCTACGACGCTCATTTACTCGTTGATTACACAGAGCAAGAGCTTGATGAGCTAGATGCTTATCTTGATCATTCGCGCGATCTTAACTTTAGCTACGCAGCAGTAAAGCAGCTTGAAGGTAAATACCTAGTACAAAACCGCGTAACGGGTGAGATTTACGAAAGCGCCCAGTTTTTATATATCTTAGTGGCTGCGAGTTTATTCTCTGACTATCCGCGCGAAACGCGTACTGACTATATCAAACGTTTTTACGATGCAGTATCAACGTTTAAAATCTCTTTACCTACGCCAATTATGTCGGGTGTGCGTACACCTACGCGTCAGTTTAGCTCGTGTGTACTTATTGAATGTGGCGACAGCCTTGATTCAATTAACGCCACTTCATCTGCCATTGTTAAGTACGTTTCACAACGTGCAGGTATTGGTATTAACGCCGGCCGTATTCGTGCATTAGGTAGCCATATCCGTAATGGTGAGGCGTACCACACAGGTTGTATTCCTTTTTATAAGCACTTTCAAACAGCAGTTAAAAGCTGCTCGCAAGGTGGCGTACGTGGCGGTGCTGCAACGTTATTCTACCCGCTTTGGCATTTAGAAGTAGAAAACCTACTAGTACTTAAAAATAACCGTGGTGTTGATGATAACCGTGTTCGTCATTTAGATTACGGCGTACAGTTTAATAAACTAATGTATTCTCGTTTAATTAAAGACGACTACATTACGTTATTTAGCCCATCAGATGTGCCTGGCCTTTACGATGCATTCTTTGAAGACCAAGACGAGTTTGACGCGTTATACGTAAAATACGAGCAAGACGAGTCTATTCGTAAAAAGCGTATTAAAGCGATTGAGCTTTTCTCAATGTTCGCACAAGAGCGTGCCAGCACAGGTCGTATTTATTTACAAAACGTGGATCACTGTAATACGCACAGCCCGTTTATTTCTAAAGTGGCGCCAATTCGCCAATCTAACTTATGTTTAGAAATTGCATTGCCAACTAAGCCGTTAAATAACGTAAACGATGAAGAAGGCGAAATTGCACTTTGTACGCTATCTGCATTTAACCTAGGCGCTATTGAGTCACTTGATGAACTTGAAGAGCTTGCTGAGCTTGCAGTACGTGCACTTGATAACCTACTTGATTTCCAAGACTACCCAGTACCGGCTGCACGTAATGCCACTATGGGCCGTCGTACGTTAGGAATAGGCGTAATTAACTACGCTTACTACCTTGCTAAAAATGGTAAGCGTTACTCAGATGGCAGTGCTAATGCACTGACTCACAAAACGTTTGAAGCAATTCAATACTACTTAATGAAGGCATCAAACGAGCTGGCTAAAGAGCGTGGCGCGTGTCCTAAGTTTAACGAAACAACGTACTCTCAAGGTATTATGCCAACTGATACGTACAAACGTGACTTAGATAAAATTTGTGATGAGCCACTGCACTTAGATTGGGATTCGTTACGTGCCAGCATTAAAGAGCACGGCATGCGTAACTCAACACTTAGCGCATTAATGCCTTCAGAAACATCGTCGCAAATCTCTAACGCAACTAACGGTATTGAGCCACCACGTGGTCACATTAGCGTTAAAGCAAGTAAAGACGGTATTTTAAAACAAGTAGTTCCTGAGTACGAACGCTTAAAAGATAACTACGAGCTACTGTGGGATATTCCATCAAACGATGGTTACTTACAGTTAGTGGGCATAATGCAAAAGTTTATTGACCAAACTATTTCGGCCAATACTAATTATGATCCAAACAAATACGAAGGCGGTAAAGTACCTATGAAAGTCTTATTAAAAGACTTACTAGGTGCATACAAGCTTGGTGTTAAAACACTTTACTACCATAACACCCGTGATGGCGCATCAGATGCACAAGACGACACTCCAGAAGTGGAAGATGATGATTGTGCAGGCGGCGCGTGTAAAATTTAATAGTTAAACTTAAAGCGGGCTCTTTGCCCGCTTTGTCCTGATAGTTTTAGTGATAGTTTTTTGAGTGATAGACATGTCTTATACTACTTTTAGTCGTAACCATAATGATCAAATGCAAGAGCCAATGTTTTTTGGCCAAACCGTTAACGTTTCGCGTTACGATCAACAAAAATACCCTATTTTTGAAAAATTGATTGAAAAGCAACTTTCGTTTTTTTGGCGTCCAGAAGAAGTAGACGTAAGTAAAGACCGTTTAGACTTTCAAGCATTGCCAGAGCACGAAAAGCACATATTTTTAAGTAACTTAAAATATCAAACGCTGCTTGATAGTGTACAAGGCCGCTCACCAAACGTTGCCCTACTCCCTATTGTGTCTATTCCTGAGCTAGAAACATGGATAGAAACGTGGGCATTTAGTGAAACTATTCACAGTCGCTCTTACACCCACATTATTCGTAACGTTACACAGTCACCAGAACTTATTTTTGATGACATAGTTAGTAACGAAAAAATTAGCGAACGTGCTGATGCGGTAACCACCTACTACGATGATTTAATCAATGGCGTGTCGCTTTATAACTTGTATGGCGAAGGCAAGCACGAAATTAACGGTCAAACCGTTGTGATTAGCTTATTTGATCTTAAAAAGAAACTTTACCTTGCCATGATGTCGGTAAATATTCTTGAAGCCATTCGTTTTTATGTCAGCTTTGCGTGTTCGTTTGCCTTTGCTGAGCGTGAATTAATGGAAGGTAACGCTAAAATCATCAAGCTAATCGCACGTGATGAAGCACTTCATCTGTCGGGTACGCAGCATATTTTAAACATTATGCAAGATGGTAAAGACGACCCTGAAATGGCGATTGTTGCCGCGCAGTGCCGTGAAGAAGCCATTAAAATGTTTGTTGAAGCCGCAGAGCAAGAAAAAGAATGGGCAGAGTACTTATTCAAAGATGGCTCTATGATTGGTTTAAACAAACACATTTTATGTCAGTATGTTGAATACATTACTAACGCACGTATGACCGCCATTGGCCTGCCTGCGCAATTTGAAAACAACAGTAATCCAATTCCATGGATCAACTCATGGCTTGTGTCTGACAACGTGCAAGTTGCACCGCAAGAAGCAGAAATTAGCTCATACCTTGTAGGTCAAATTGACTCACAAGTAGATGCCTCAGAATTTGGTGACTTTGATTTATAATGAGTGACAAACCCACTGCAAGTATAACGCTTGCAGATAACAGCCAGTGTATAGAATTTAGCACTGGCTGCCCTTCTGTTTTACATTGCTTAGAAAACCAAAAAATAGACGTAGCGTATCAATGCCGCGAAGGCTATTGTGGCGCGTGCAGGGCCACGTTAGTCTCAGGCCAAGTGCACTATAACGAAGAGCCTTTAGCGTTTGTACGCGAGGGAGAAATACTGCTGTGCTGCTGTAAGCCAAACGGTAATATAAGTATTAATTTAAAATAAATCTACTGCGTTTTATTCAAATGCTGTGGTTCAAACCGGTAGTGCCCTGTGATTTTATAATCAAAAAGCATATCGGTTTTTTCTGCCCCACGCCCAATGTTATGTACAATTAATGGATTGCCAGTTTGTACTGAACGCTCATTAACTACCATACCTATATGTGGCAGGTTACCCGGTAACATCCAAGTCACTATATCACCTGTTTTATAATCTTCAGGGCTATCAGATAACACTAACGCACGACCCTGTCTTTTAAAGTAGGTTTGTAAGTTAGGCACTCTTCGGTGGTCTATATTTTTATCAGGCTTATTTAAACCCCAAATACGTTTAGATGGATACAGTGTAAAGTTATTTTGCATGTCTTCATGCACGAGTTTCTGTAAATCGATGCCTAACTTTCTGTAACTTCTAATTATTACATCGGTGCACACACCTACATTCTCAGGTACATCACCACCAGGATAGCCAATAGAGCGATAAGACCCATCGTAGGTAACGTTATGTGTTGTTCTTTCAAGTAATGCAGCCACAATATCGTCATCAAACGATGCCGCATAGGCATTTACACTAAGTAAGCTCAGTAAAAAAACAGTAAAGCGTGTCATATGCAATCCTTTGAAAATGTTAATTAACTACAACGCTTGAACCACGTGTTCAGGCACGTTTATTTTATTGCCATTATTTGTAAAGTGCTTATCAAGACCATACGCCATTACTTCAAGTGGCGCAGCTGCATAACCAACCTGCTGAATTTCGGTTAAGTAACGTAACATAAAAGCCTCGGCGCCAAGTTCACTCCATTGGGCTACGTGAACAAGTTCATGAAAATGTACAGCTAAATTATCAGCTACGTAAGGAAGCATGTAATAAGTGTTTTTGTATGTAGTACCTGCGGCATCCATGTCAATAAAATCGTCTAATCCCATTTCACGCAAAAAAGGAAAGTTAGGTTTGGGTATTTCATCGACAATAACGTAAAAGGCATTTTTTAAAAATTCGACAGGATAAAACCCTGCAAACTCACTAGCAAATTTCTCACAACTAATTCTTTGGGTTTTATATTTAATATTTGTTGCATCAATCCATTGTTCTATTTGTTCGAGCACGTCCTTTCTCCAAAATACTAACTTAACATTGTATAAGTGTTGTAAGCCAACAACTCAATTGTAACAAAAGTAAATTAACGAATCTCTTTTTTAAAATTTAAAAATGTTAATCACTCTTCGGTTTAATTTAAAGACAGCGCGTATTTGCCATGTACAGGGAGTAAGCACATAAAATAGGCGTGGTTTACCTTAAAACCAAACTCTATGCTAATAATTTCAACATAGAAAAATAAACAGTTCATAGATAGTTAGACGTCTTCTTTATACTTAAAAAACTGTTATTATTTGTAACTAAAATCGTAGCTAAAACACTTATGTATAAATTTAACCTTACATACGTGAATTTGAGTATTAACACAATGCGTTTATGTGCAAGCCTTTTACTAATTTTACTTTCTGGTACAGCTAATGCTGAAAATATAAAACCCTTTACATCAGATGGGTGTAGCTCATTCCCTGATGGGACCATACAGCATAAAAAGCTCTGGTTAGCGTGCTGCACAGCGCATGACTATGCCTATTGGCAAGGTGGTACGTACGTAGAACGTTTAAAAGCAGATAAAGTATTACAGCAGTGTGTTGCTGATGTAGGCGAGATACATATAGCTAATCTCATGCTTGCTGGGGTACGTATTGGTGGAAGCCCTTTTATACCAACCACGTTTAGGTGGGGCTATGGCTGGTCTTATCCTAGGTTATATCAAGCATTAACAGCAGATGAGGTTGAGCAAATCACTGCTTTAAAAACTGAGTTAACTAAATCTGACTAAGGTCTTGTTGTAAAAAACTGACTATAAAAATAATATCAAAAGGAATTGAATCACTGTGCTTATACTTATACTACTGAACATCGTTTTAATTTTATTTCCAACAGTAATATCTTACTTTATTGCGCGTAATTACGCTAAAACCGCGAAATCAACAAACAAAGGAGCCTATATTAGAGCAGTGCTTTGGCCTAGTGTTTTTTCATGGACAATTTTTGCTGCTTTTGGGCACGGTGCAATTATCTTTCCCCTACCCTCAATACTCGCCGCAGTATTATATTTTTGTTTTTATGGCGAACGAGACGTCTATTATAACCCCCATGTTTTACTAAGCCCAACTATTCCAATAGCGGTTTATTTAATAAGTTATTTCAAATGCAAAAAAGCTGCCAATAAAGAGCTGACGCCCTAACCTACTGCATACTTGATAGTACGTTCTAAAATCACACATACTATTACTGTATTCCTATTAGTTATAATAACGTGAACACTATTAACTGAATATAATTGTGTAAATAACAGGTCTGGTAAATTAATAAAGCGTCATTACCAAAAATAACGAGTTTACTTATGCACCCAGATATACAAAAAAACTTTAAAATAAAACCTGCTCACATCATTTCATTCATTGTGTTTTTACTAGTTTCTATGTCTACACTAACCGCCAAAGTGTATGCCGCTGATGCTGTATGGCCTTCAAAAACCACTTACAAATATGCAAATGTAAATGGTAAATGGTAAATGGTAAATGGTAAATGGTAAATGGTAAATGGTAAAAAAAATCGTCTATCGAGAAGCTGGTACACAACATAAACAAACTATTATTTTATTACATGGTTATCCATCATCGTCACATAGCTACCGTGAACTAATTCCTCTTTGTCTGGGCGCTACCACGTAATAGCGCCTGATTATTTAGGTTCTGGTTATAACGCACGCTCAAACCCAGAAACTCAAAAATATACTTTTGATTTTCTGGCTCAATACTTGAAGAGTTACTAACAACGCTTAAAGTAAGGCGCTACGGCCTATATATACAAGACTTTGGAGCACCTGTGGGCTTTAGCATGTTGTTAAGTAACCCAATTAGACTTGATGCACTTATTGTACAAAATGGCAATGCGTATTTAGTAGGGCTAACCCTACCGAGGCAAGCGTTTTTTAAAGCCGCGAATGAGCAGAAAACACAAGCTCAGAGGGATAAATTTATTCATTCACGTCTAATAAAGCCATTATAAATAAGCAATATTTATGATACGTACAAAGTAACCCAGAAGTGACGAGCCCAGATAGCTGGACTCACGTTCTTCACTTTTTACAAACCAAATCCGATAGAGTAATTCAAGTACAATTGCTACAAGATTACTACAACAACCTTCTCGACTATCCAAAATGGCAAGCTTATTTACGCAATTACCAACCCCCAACGTTAATTGTATGAGGTAAAAACGACCCTGCGTTTATAGCCGCAGGCGCTAAAGCATACTTAAAAGATGTACCGAACGCTGAACTACATTTACTCGATTCAGGACACTTTAGTGTTAAAGAAAAACCAGTAGAAATTGCAAAGTACATTGTCGATTTTATGAATAAGCTAGCTCAATAGTAAGCCTTTTCTTTTGGTTTAGTATTTATAGCGAACATAAAAAAGCACTGAGGGTATAAACCATCAGCGCTTTATTAAGCTTAAGCCAAATCCACAAGAATCACATTTAATATGGATAAGTTATGTATTTAGCCTTCTTCTTCAATAAGTGACTCTAGTAGGTCGTGTATTTCAGCTTTAAGCGCTTTATCTTCAATTTTATTAGCGCTAACCTTGGCATTTTTTAGGCTTTTAATCGCTTCGTTTGTTTGTCCAAGCTCTATTTGTAGAGTTGCCATTGAATAAGCAACCGACGACATATGATCTTTGTTATTAATCGCAACCGATTTCTGTAGCGCTTTTTCATATGTGGTAATTGCCTCTTCAAGTTCTTCGGTAAAGTCAGCTAAGGTTTCCCACTGTACAGGGTGATCTTTTGAAGTATTCTCGTTTTCTTCACAAATAGCTTTGAGCCTAGAAAATAATAATTCAAACCTTTTACGGTCGTTTCTATTTGCAGCTTCCATCAGTTGCTCTGCTAAATCATGTACTGCTTTATATACTTTGGTGTTCATCATCAGGAACTATCCTTAACTGGTCACTAAACTAACTATTTAGAGGCGTCCTAATCTTATTAGAACGGCTAATTATTTAGGTGTAATAATACATTAATAATAAATAGCGGGTTGGAATTAAAAGTGTGGTTTTAAAATTATATATAAAAAAGTAATCCACCTTAGTTACAGTGATACACTGAGGAACAAATGGACACCTAATATACTGGCTAAAAATGAAAGAGTGCAACCAATGCGGTAAATGCTGTATTAAATACGGTGGGGGCGATTTAAGTGCAACCTTACAAGAAATTGAAATGTGGGCACTGTTTAACCCAGAGATTTATCAATATGTTAAAGATGATGAAATTTGGTTTGATCCAAATACACAATTGCGACTCTCCACTTGCCCCTTTTTAGAAATAGCGCCCAAAAAAGAGCCCTCTCATAAAACAATGTATATCTGTAGCATTTACCTAGATAGGCCAGAAGATTGCCGCCATTATCCAAGCCTGGTCTCAGAAATGATACGTGATGAATGCGAAATGATAGAACCTATCGATGTAAAAAACCAAACTAGAGCACAACATAAGCTTAATATAATTATGCTTGATAGCCGCTCTTAAACAGCTTATCTTATTTGCGTGTTTATTCATCGAAAAACATTAAGCTATAGTATAACATTGTTGATAAGTCAAAAATGCGGTGTTATATTATATCACAACATAGTAACCGCGAACCTTTAAGATAATGACAAAGTTAACATTAATTTCCTCTGCAGTTTTTTCTGTTTTATGTTCTCATTCAGCACTTGCTGCTACCGTTACCGGTAAAATAACAGACGATAAAAACCAACCTATTGAAAACGCAGCTGTACACGTACATGGTAAAGACCAAGGTGTAAAAACCAACGCACAGGGCGAATTTTCTATTGATGTAGACTCTCAAAGTCAATTGCATGTAAGTAAAGACAACTTTATAGACTCGCGTATTGCGGTAAATGAAAACTCAAACAATGTGACGGTGTCGCTTACCCCTACCTCGGTAGAAACCGTTGTTGTATATGCCTCTGCACTGCATAAAAATAGCTTAGAAATGATTTCGCCGGTGAGCGTTTTATCAGGTGATGAGCTTAAAAACAAATCAAAAGCGACCCTTGGCGAAACACTAAAGGGCTTACCAGGTGTTAATGCCAGTTACTTTGGTCCGGTATCATCAAGCCCTATTATCCGTGGTTTAGATGGCCCTCGCGTTAAAATTACCCAAAACGGTTTAGATGCCAGCGATGCATCGCGCATTGGCCCCGACCATGCAACCTCAAGCGACAGCTTAGCAGCGGAACAAATTGAAGTATTGCGCGGACCAAGCACCCTACTTTATGGCTCAGGCGCAATTGGTGGTGTGGTAAATGTGGTTGATAACCGTATTCCAACGAGCAATTTAGATGATTTAACCGGTGCAGCTGAATACAGCCATGACACGGTTTCTAACTCAAATACCGTGGCTGCAAAACTAGAAACAGGAAATGACGGATTTAACTTTCATTTTGATGGGACTAAACGCAGCGGCGATGACTATGAAACGCCTACATTTAACATTTCAGATGAAGATGGTGATGTAGAAACCCATAACTCTGTAGAAAACACTTTTATTGATAGCGACACATTTAATGTGGGTACGAGTTATGTGGGCGATCATTTAACGGTTGGCTTTTCTTACGGTAGCATTGAAACCGATTACGGTATTCCTGGGCATGAGCATCATGACCATGACCATGAAGGTGAAACCGAAGAAGAACACGATGAGCACGCAGATGAAGAGGAAGAAGAGTCTGTTTATGCACATCTAGAGCAAGATCGTTGGCAAGGCCTTATAAGCTATGCGCTCGATAACAACTGGATTGAAAATATTAATCTTCGTGTTGGCTACACTGATTACAAACACAGTGAAATTGAAGACGGTGAAATTGGCACCACCTTTAAAAATGAAACAACCGAAGCACGCTTAAATGTAGAGCACAAGTTAGCGCAGTGGCACGGTATGATGGGCTATCATTATAGTGAATCGGATTACGACGCAATTGGCGAAGAAGCATTTACTCCTGCAAGTGTGACCACTACACATGCGTTATACCTACTTGAAGAACGTGAATTTGGTGATGTTACACTCGAGCTTGGTGCGCGTATTGAAGATTACGAAATAACAAGCACAATTACCGAAAGCGAGCACGCACATGATCACGATGAAGAAGAAGATCATGACGAAGGCGAAGAAGAAAGCATTGCATACAGTGAAAGTTTTACTAATGTAAGCGCCTCTGCCGGTGCTATTTGGCAATACACACCAGGGCAAAGCGTAGCACTTAGCTTATCTCACTCTGAGCGTGCGCCCCTTTCTGCTGAGCTTTTATCAAACGGATTACACATTGCTACAGGTACTTACGAGCTAGGCCTTGGCTATCATATTGAAGATAACGAGGTTCACTTTGAGCCAGAAGACATTAAACAAGAAAAATCGACCAATTTAGATTTTAGCTTTAGACGTTTTAGCGGTGACTTTGGTTACACAGTTAACTTTTTCTATAACGATATTAAAAACTTTTATTATCAACAAAATACTGGATTAGTTTACGACGAAGAAGATGGTTTAGAGTCTGCAATTGGCGCTCATGATGATGCGGTTGCCGTATATCAATTTGCCAGCAAAGATGCTGAACTCTACGGTGTAGAATTTGATGTACACTATCAAATTGACCCTAATGCCATGGTTAAAGTATTTGGTGATTCAACACGCGCTAAGCTAAAAGACGACGAAGGTAACTTGCCGCGCATACCAGCAAATAAATTAGGATCTGAATTACAATACAATGTAGGCGATTTACAACTAACACTCACAGGTACGCACTACTTTGAGCAAGATAATATTAGCGCCTATGAAACTAAAACCGATGGCTACACAATTGTTGATGCTCAAGCTAATTATCAGTTAAGTTTAGGCGCTATAGATACGCAGCTATACTTAAATGTAGATAACATTACAGACGAACTTGGCTTTGTTCACAGCTCGTTTATAAAAGATAAAGCCCCACTACCAGGTAGAAACTTCCGCTTTGGTATTAGAGGTTATTTTTAATAACGCTTTGGCATTTATTTAGTTACTTTTAAAGCCGCATTTTATATGCGGTTTTTTTATGCCTACTCATTTAATTAACTAGGTTATTTATTTGTTGTAATAGCGTTTGTAGCGCAGGTAGCAAGTTTATCTTTCCCCCAAAATAACTCACTTAATTATGCGGATTGGCCTAAATTATTAACGTTTTTAAAGCTTGCTATAAAACCACAAGACACAAAAAAGCCGCGGTCAAGACCACGGCTTTTTAAATACTGACTTAATAACTAAATTAAGAAAGGATTTCGTGTAGCTCAACGTCAAATACAAGCGTTGAGAAAGGTGCAATTGCAGCACCTGCGCCACGTTCACCATAAGCAAGCTCATGAGGAACGTAAATACGCCATTTAGTGCCAACTGGCATCATTTGTAAAGCTTCAGTCCAGCCTTTGATCACGCCACCTACTGGGAATTCAGCTGGTTGACCGCGCTCGTAAGAGCTATCAAATACTGTACCGTTAATTAATGTACCGTGGTAATCAACACGTACTGTAGACTCAGCAGTTGGCTTTTCGCCTTCGCCTGTTGCTAGTACTTCGTATTGTAAACCAGACTCGGTAACAGTGACTTCAGGACGCTTAGCGTTTTCTTCTAAGAATGCAATACCTTCAGCAGAAAGTACTTTTGCTTCTTCTTCACGACGCGCTTGGATCTCTTCGTTAATTTTTTCAAATGCAGCTTGGATCTCAGGGATCTCAACTTGAAAAGCGCTACCAGCGTACGCATCTTTCATGCCTTCAAATACTGAATTTAGGTTTAAGCCTTCAAAAGGGTTAGACTTAAGTTGCTCACCCATTTGTAAGCCAATACCGTAACTTGCTTTTTCAGCATCTGTAGTAAAATTATCTGACATAATGTGTTTTTCACGTTTTGTTAGTTAAAAGACGCGTACATGCTAACATAAAATAAAACCGGTTTGGGGCTAGTTTTTACTGTGTTTTACCTTAATTTTGCCAACTATGTAGCTACAAAGGGGTAAACTGAATAAAAATCCAACAAGCAATGGCCACGCTAGTAAACCGCCGCTGCCAAACAGCACCAATGGCACTAATACTAAACCAACTAAGGCAATAAAAGCTGCGCCAATAACAGGCCAATGCGTATCGTATTTAGTAATAAGATGCGCAGTTAATACGTTAAAGCCAATACCATACACAAAGGCGGTGATAAGCGTTGCGTCTGGTTGTGCATCTGCTGCCATTTTTATTAATAAATTAATCGCGCTTTGATAACAGTAGCCAAATACAATCCACAGTAGTACATGCTTTACTAAGCGTTGCGATGTTGTAAGGTTTGCTTCTTTTGACATTTATTAAACTCCACAAAGCAAAAAACCGCCCATAAGGCGGTTTTTTTAAATAATGGTGGAGAGATAGGGATTT